>JACCZQ010000445.1 GCA_013695905.1 Chthoniobacterales bacterium | reverse complement strand
AGAACGCCAGCGCGGCTCCGAGTTGGGGCGCCTTGTCCTCCAGCCACTCGTTGAAAGTATCCTTGAACAACCCGCCCAACCGCCGCGGCGTCAGCGTGCTCAAAAATGAATGTCGCGCAGTGGCCATAGGAGCGTGTGCAGAGTATTCGCACCACGCCTGCACCAAGGATGGAGGGCAATGCTCCTGTCATTGCCTCCCCGCGCTCCCGTCATTGCCACCCTCTACTAACCACGTGCAATCGCCGCCGCCGCCGCGCGCGTTTAGTAGCTAATGGACTGGCTTAACCTCATTCAATGGCCCGCGATGGTCGTCACCGTCGTCGCCGCCTACCTCGTCGGCTCCGAAACGAAACGCCGCCGCAGCTGGGGCTTCTGGCTCTTCCTCCTCAGCAACGTGCTCTGGGTCACCTGGGCCTGGCCCGCGAAAGCCTACGCGCTCATCGTGCTGCAGTTCGCCCTCGCGCTCATGAACTTCCGCGGCGCGGCCAAGAACGAGACGGGCTAAATTGCCGCGCGCTGGCCGTTGCTTCCCGCTCCCCGATCAAGGCGATGTTTACGCCTCGCTCCGTCGCGTTGATCGGAGCAACCGAAGCGCCCGGCAGTGTCGGCCGCGCCCTCACGGAAAACCTGCGCGAATTCCGCGGCCGCGTTCATCTCATCAATCCGAAACGCGACCGCATCCTCGGTCAGCCCGCGTTGCCGGACATCCGCGACGTCCCCGAACCGATCGACCTCGCCATCATCGCCACGAAAGCGAAGACCGTCCCGCAGCTCATCCGCGATTGCGCCGCCGTCGGTGTGCGCGGCGCCATCATCATCTCCGCCGGCTTCAAAGAAGTCGGCAAACACGGCCGCCAGCTCGAGCAGCAAATCGCCGCGGCGCGCGGCGCATCATCGGCCCGAATTGCGTCGGCCTCATGCTGCCGCACACCTGCCTCAACGCCTCCTTCAGGAAGCCACTCCCGCTCCCCGGCAACATCGGATTCATCAGCCAGAGCGGCGCCCTTTGCACCGCCATCTCGATTGGAGCCTGCAGGTGCAGCTCGGCTTCAGCGCCTTCATCTCCGTCGGCTCCATGCTCGACGTGAACTGGGGCGATCTCATCTACCAACTCGGCGACGATCCCCACGCCCACAGCATTCTGCTTTACATGGAATCGACCGGCGACGCCCGCTCCTTCCTCTCCGCCGCCCGCGAAGTCTCGCTCACGAAGCCGATCATCGTCATCAAAGTCGGCCGCACCGAAGCCGCCGCCAAAGCCGCCGCGTCCCACACCGGCGCGCTCACGAGGGACTTCATGTGGGGTGGGGTTTGTTTGAATTTGATGAAGCGAAGGGAATACCACCGCTCCGCTACCAACCAGACACACCACACCAGAAATTATTAACCCATTCCAACCTGGTTCCCAAAAAGATGAGCAAAGATGGCCGGGGGCGCTTACGACGGCGGCGAACCTCCGCGACAGACTCAAGCATGGGGACGCCTGAGAAAAAGCCCCCGCCCGCGCGGCGAAAATTTGGAGAATCACTTTGCCGAATGCGGCGCGGGAGTTTTCACTGGCTGCGCGATGGAATTGAAAGCGTATCTGGCCGCGCGGCAGAAGGAGGTGGACCGCGCCCTCGACCGGTTTCTGCCGAAGGAAACCGCCCGCCCAGCCACCATCCACAAGGCGATGCGCTACAGCCTCTTCGCCGGTGGCAAACGGCTCCGGCCCATCCTTTGTCTCGCGGCGGCGGAGGCGTGCGGCGGCGAATCCCGGGCCGCTCTGCCGCTGGCCTGCGCGATGGAGTGCATCCACACTTACTCGCTCATCCACGACGATCTCCCGAGCATGGACAACGACGATTTCCGTCGCGGGCGCGCGACCTGTCACAAGGTGTTCGGCGACGGCATCGCGGTGCTCGCCGGTGATGCGCTGCTGACGGTGGCGTTCGAGATCGCGGCGACGGTGCAGCCGACCCGGCGCTACAATTTAAAACAGATCGTCAGCGAGATCGCCGTCGCTGCCGGGAGCCGCAAGCTGATCGCCGGGCAGGTCGCCGATCTTGAAGCGGAAGGGCAGCCGATCACCCGGCGGGATCTGCGTTACATCCACGAGAACAAGACGGCGGCGATGCTCATCGCGGCGGTGCGGCTCGGCGCGATGAGCGCCAACGCGAGCGCGCGTCAGCTGGAGGCGATCGGCGCGTTCGGGGCAGCGCTCGGGCTGGCGTTTCAGGTAATCGACGAC
>JACCZQ010000423.1 GCA_013695905.1 Chthoniobacterales bacterium | reverse complement strand
CAGCTCGACCGCGCATCGACGAGCATTCCGCTCAACATCGCGGAGGGGAACGGCAAATTCTCCGCAGCTGACAGAGGCCGGTTTCTCGAGATGGCGCGAGGCTCTACTTTGGAATGCGCTGCTTGTCTCGACGTTCTGGTGGTCCGAAAGCTGGCGACGGCTGTAGACATTGAGCCTCAGGAGGAGCAGCTGGCGAGCATTCTGCGGATGTTGATGGGGCTGCTAAAGCGGTTCTCGCCGAGAGCAGAGATGTTACGGGAAGAAAGCGGGGGGTATTTGGGGATGGGGGAGGAGCAGGAGCAAGATCATGAGCATGAGCAGGAACAGGAAGAGCGATGAACAAACTCACACTTCGAAATCTCGACGTCCGCGGTAAGCGCGTCCTCGTCCGCGTCGACTTCAACGTCCCGACGGAGGAACGCGACGGCTCGATTGCGATCACCGACGACACCCGCATTCGCGAGTCGCTCCCGACGATCAATTACCTCCGCGAACAAGGCGCGAAGACCATTTTGATGGCGCACTTCGGCCGGCCGAAAGGACAGCCGGTGGAGAAATACTCGCTGCGCCCGGTTGCGGATCACCTCCACACGCTCATCAACCATCCGGTCGCCTTCAGCCGCCACACCACCGGACCAGAAGCCGAGCAGATCATCGCCGACATGAAGGAAGGCGATGTCACCCTGCTGGAGAATGTCCGGTTCCAGCCGGAGGAGGAGGCGAACGACCCCACCTTTGCGCAGCAGCTGGCGAAACTCGGAGATGTTTATGTGAACGATGCCTTCGGTGCTGCGCACCGCGCGCATGCGAGCACCGCCGGGATCACGAAGTTCATCAGCCCATCAGCGATGGGATTCCTGATGGAGAAAGAGCTGCAGTATCTCCAGGGCGAACTCGATCAGCCGGCGAAGCCGTTCGTTGTCATCATGGGCGGCTCCAAGGTCTCCGATAAGATCGGCGTCATTAAAGCGCTCATGGAGAAAGCCGATGCCATCCTGATCGGCGGCGCGATGGCCAACACCTTCTGGAAAGCTCAGGGAATCCCCGTCGGCGCCAGCCGCGTCGAAGCGGACAAGCTCGACCTCGCCAATGAGCTGCTCGAGCACGCCAAAGCGAAAGGTGTTAAATTTTTCCTGCCGCTCGATGCGCTGGAGACGGAGGAGTTCAAAGCCGGGGCGCGGAAGCGGAACACCAGCCGCATCGAGGATGGGCACGGCATTACCGAAGGCTGGCAGGCGGTGGATATCGGCCATGCCACCATCGCGCTTTACGAAGAACAGATCGCGAAGGCGAAGACGATTCTTTGGAATGGTCCCGTGGGCGTGTTCGAAATTCCGGATTTCGCGGATGGCACCATTGCCATCGCGGAAGCGCTGGCGAAATCCAACGCGACCACCATCATCGGCGGCGGAGATTCGGTCACGGCCGTGAAGCAGGCGGGGCTCGCCGACCGGATGACGTTTATCTCGACGGGCGGTGGAGCTTCGCTCGAGCTGCTCGAAGGCAAGGAACTGCCGGGCGTCGCGGCGTTGACGGAGAAGAGTTAGACAGAATGTACAGAATCAACAGAATAGGGTTTCATCCGATTCCACTGCTGAGATTCTGATCATTCTGTTCATTCTGTCGAAAAACCATGAGAAAGAAAATCGTCGCTGCGAATTGGAAGATGAACATGACGCAGGCGGAAGCCGCCAGCTTCTGCGAGACGCTGCTGCGTGAGCTGGCCGACTCAAACGACGTGGAGGTGGTGATCGTGCCGCCCTTCACCGCACTGGCTAAAGTGGGGGAGGCGCTCGGCGCATCCGAGAAGGTGAAACTCGGCGCGCAAAACATGTATTGGGAGAAGAGCGGCGCCTTCACCGGCGAGATCAGCGCGGCGATGCTGCGCGATTTGTTCGTGCGCTATGCGGTGCTCGGCCACAGCGAGCGGCGACAACTGCTCGGTGAGACCGATGAAATCGTGAACCGCAAAGTGCGGGCGGCACACGAGGCGGCGCTGCGGCCGATCGTGTGCGTGGGTGAGACGTTGGAGCAGCGGGAGCGCGGCGACGTGGAGAAAGTGCTGGGCGAGCAACTCCGCGGAAGTCTCGCCGGGCTGAACCAGAAAGAGTTGCAGGACACCGTCGTCGCCTACGAGCCGGTCTGGGCGATCGGCACCGGCAAGACCGCCACCGCCGACCAGGCGCAGGAGGCGCACGCCTTCATCCGCACGGTCCTGCAG
>JACCZQ010000412.1 GCA_013695905.1 Chthoniobacterales bacterium | reverse complement strand
CTCGTCGCCGGCAGGCGAAGGCGCGATCGCGCTCGTACGCCTCTCAGGTCCGACGGCGATCGGCGTGGCCAGCCAGGTGTTTCGTGGAAAACAGCAGCCGTCGGAGCTCCCGTCGCACGTGCAGCATTACGGCGAGATCGTGGCTGGCGAGCAACTCATCGATCAGGTGCTGCTCTCCGTCCATCGCGCCCCGCACAGCTACACCGGTGAAGACGTGGTCGAGATCAGCTGCCACGGCGGGGTGCTGGTCACGGCGCGCGTGCTGGAGGTTTGTCTGTGCGCGGGTGCACGGGCGGCGAGGGCAGGCGAGTTCAGCGAGCGGGCGTTCATTAACGGGAAGCTGGACCTGACCCAGGCGGAAGCGGTCATGGATTTGATCCGCGCCCAAACCGATCTGGCACTCCGCTCCGCCACCGAGCAGCTTGAGGGGCGGCTCGGCAGCCGGGTCAAAACGATCCGCGACGAGCTGATCCAATTGCTCGCGCATGTCGAAGCAGCGCTCGATTTTCCGGATGAAGATCTCGCGCCGGACGACGCGGACCGGCTGCAGATGCGGCTTGGCTCCATTCGCGAAAAGATCACGGCGTTGCTCGAGACCGCGACACAAGGCCGCATCCTCCGCGAAGGGGTGCGGGTGGTTATCTACGGCGCCACGAACGCCGGTAAGTCGAGCCTCCTGAACCGGCTTCTCGGTTACGAACGCGCCATCGTGAGCGAGATTCACGGCACCACCCGCGACACGATCGAGGAAGCAATTAGCATCCGTGGTCTTCCATTTCGCCTGCTCGATACGGCCGGCATCCGCGACTCGGAGGATACGCTGGAGCGCGCCGGGATTGCCCGCACCGAGAAATCGCTCGAGCGCACCGACCTTGTCCTGCATATCGTCGATGCGAGCACGCCCCGGCCGCCTGGCTTTGGCGAACGCGTCGCGCACCGCGGCGAGATCCTGCTCCTGAACAAGCGCGACCTGCCGGAACACGCCAATTGGCGCGACACCGAGGCGCTTCGCATTTCGTGCCTCGCGGAGGATGGCCTCGCTGGTTTGGAAGATCGGCTCCTGGCAGCGATCGGGCAGGATCACATCCGTGCCGAAAACGCCGTCGCGATCAACGCGCGCCACCATGATTGCCTTCGTCGCGCGCTGGAGGCGTGCGACCGTGCGGCGGAGACTCTGCAGGGCCAGATCTCCGCCGAATATGCCGCGCTCGATCTGCGCACCGCGCTCGCCGCCGTTACCGAAGTGATCGGCGCCGACAGCGACGACGCCATTCTCGATTCCGTCTTCGCTCAGTTTTGCATTGGGAAGTAGCGGAGCGGCGACACTCTTGTCGCCAGGATAGAAACAGGCGACAGGAGTGTCGCCTCTCCATTCATGGCTGTTGACCTTTACACGCGCCTCGTTCGGCCGCTGCTCTTCTCGCTCGGTCCAGAGACAGCGCACCACCTCGCGCTCGCCTGCCTGCGCGCTGCATCCGCCTCACCCGCTCTGCTCGCCCCCTTGCGACGCTTCCAACCGCCGGAGCAACCGACCCGCGCCTTCGGATTAACATTCCGAAATCCGATTGGCCTCGCCGCCGGCTTCGACAAAAACGGCGTCGCGTTACCAGCCTGGGAAGCGCTTGGCTTCGGCTTCGTCGAGATCGGCACCGTTACTGCACGCGCGCAGCCAGGCAATCCCAAACCGCGCATCTTCCGCTTCCCGGAGCAGCAGGCGCTGATCAATCGCCTCGGCTTTAACAACGACGGCGCCGAGGCCGTCGCCGCGCGGCTCGGGCGGTTGAAGGCGGGCGGCCGCTGGCCCTCCATCCCCGTCGGCATCAACGTCGGGAAATCGAAAGTCACGCCGCTGGAAGAAGCGCCGCAAGATTATCTCTACTCGTTCCGGCAGCTGAGCGAATTCGCCGATTACATCGTGCTGAATGTCAGCTCGCCGAACACCCCCGGCCTGCGCGACCTGCAGACGCAGGTGGCGCTCACCTCGTTGCTTCGTTGTATTCGTGAGGCGAACAGCACCGGGAAACCGATCCTGCTCAAGATCGCGCCGGATCTGCTACCGGGGGATCTGGAGGAGATCATTGACGTGTGCGAAGCACACGACATCGCGGGGTTGGTGGCGACAAATACCACCGTCGATCATTCCGCTGTTCCTGCCGACCAGGACCAGACCGGCGGTTTGAGCGGCGCGCCCCTGCGGGAGAAATCAACCAGCTTCGTCCGCGCCATTCGCGAGCGAACGAAGCTGCCGATCATCGGCGTCGGCGGCATCATCGATGCAGCGACCGCGCAGGAGAAGTTCGCCGCCGGCGCAAACCTGCTGCAGGTCTATACCGGCTACGTATATCGGGGGCCGGAGCTTCTCCGGGTCATCGTCGGCTGAAGAGCAGCTGCCGCGTCGCCCGCTACAGCTCAGTTATATCAACGTTGCGGCTCTTTAGCTTGCGCAGCGATGCTCTTTAGATCGCTGACGCTGCCATCGGTAAAGATCACGAGATTCCCATTCCCGTGCATATTCCCTCGTTCGAGGAACCATGGATGTCGTGGCCAATTGTGCGGAGTTGTTGACTTATCATCAAAACTCATGCCGATATAGTCGACGCGAACGTTGGCCCCGTCGAGGTAATCAGGGTTGCCGAGTTCATTCTGCATCGTAGGGCAAATCCAAGTCTTTTCGTTCCCGCCGTGTGGCCTCAGCGCATCGATCCAAGCGCGTGCGTATTCCTGAGCTGACGCATCATCGGCCGCAGAGATGGCAACCTGTGGCCACATGCCCTCCTCCTGCACAGCGAGTGCAGCTGCTACATGCAGGGATCGAAGATTGCCGGTGCATTGCACCCGTTGCGCCCGCTGGCGGAGCTTCGCCACGGCCGCAATCATGAGCACAGCAATGATGGAGACCACCACCACCACCGTCGCCAGTTCCAACAATGTGAACGCGACCGTCGGCAGCCGCTCACGGGGCATCAGCTAACCTCGAGCTGCTTAAAACCGATCACGAGGTAGCCGATTTGCGTGAATGGATTATTCACGGTCAACGAGAATTGCACGTTTGCCTCCCCGGTCAGCCGCGCTGCAGCGGTGCTGAAGACGTTGCGATTGGCAGTGATCCGGCCTTCGATTCTGCCGGCCGCTCTTGCCGATACTGTAAGGACGGTGAATGTCGGCTGCCCTGTGGCAGTGGAGCCGGTTTGAACGACCTGCGTAAAGGGAAAGCTAGCATCGAGCTGCGCGGTGAGCCGGGAGCTATCGGGGTCGGCCGTCCCGCGAATCGTACCGATGTACGTCTGTCCGGCGGTGAAGATCACGACCTCCCCGGTTCCGAGACCGCTCCGCGGAATCGTGAGGCTGAACAGCCCGATCGAATTCGCGCCCGGGGATAACGGACCCGGCGTCAAAACACCGGCGTAAATACCCGTCGTCGTCACACGGCCGGTGCCGAAACCGGGGCCGCCTTTCAGCGCGAAGCTCTGTGCGGTTCCAAGCATGAGGCAAAGCAGGCAGCCGAGCAGAGTTTTCATACGTGTCATGTAATGACTGAAAGCTGTCAGCGTCAATCCTGAACTAAAGCAGGCGCGAGAATCAAACGTCCTTAAGGGATGTTATAAACCTCCACCAGCCCCACGCCCGTCGTGTTGTTCTTTCCGCGCACGATCGCGGTATAGCCGCCAGGGTTCAGCCGCACCGCCAGCGCGCTCTCGACGTTGTCATCAGGGGCGAGACCAGCACCCTGAATCTGGATCGCCTGCTTAGAATCCTGCTGCCAATTGTCGTTGCCCGCGACCGAGTTTCCCTGGCTGTCGTAAACCTCGACGAACGGGTCGGGCAGAGCCCCTGCAATCCCGGCGGCCGCGAGGGATGGCCCCATCGCGCGAACGATCACGTCAGCAGGTCTGCCCCCGCCGATGATGAAGCCGCCGATCAGCACGTTGTCGCCGGTCTGCACGAGGCTGCGGCTCGAAATGTTGCCGAGCTGAAGCGGCTGCGGGGGCTGATCAACGTCGTAAACCTCGATCAACGCGTTCCCGACGGTGTTGTTGTTGCCCCGCAGGATCGCCGTGAATGAAGCTGCGCCAACGCTGCGGAAGATGGCGCTCTCTCGTGGGTCCGACGGTGCGAAGCCGCGCTGTTGGATCTCACCCGCCTGCTGCGGGTCGTCCTGCCAGTTGTCGTTTGTCTGGAGCAACGTGCCGTTCGCGTCGAACAGCTGCAGCACCGGATCCTGAAGCGCAGCTGGCACTCCAAGCCCTGTCAGCGACGGCCCGATACCGCGGATGATCACGTTCTTGCCTCCGCTGCCGCGCAGAATGAACCCGCCGATCAGCACCTCGTCTCCAGTGCCGACGAACGCTCGGCTAGAGACGTTCACCGGCGTGCCGGATTGAATCGTGCGAGCGCCGCGGATCGACTCCACTGCCCTGGTCGCATCGACCATTCCGTAGCCGTCGGCGAAGGTGTAGCCCTGCCCCAGCTGATTGCCGAACGCCGCGTACAGGGTGACGGCGCCATTCACACGAGCCTGCACGGTTGCGCCCGCGAGGAAATCCGCCGAGTTCCCGCCCGACTGGCTGCCGCTGAAGTCACGATCAATGCCGAAGGAGATGGAATCTCCAGGTTGAAACGTGGCGCCGAAGTTGATCGTCAGCGTCCGGCGATCAGCCGACAGCACCGGCACAGGGACGACGGCGCCGACGTTCCGCCCGACCGTGAACGGAAATCCCGAAGCTTCGTTCGGGTCGAACACCAGGTCCGCATTGGCGAGCTGTATCTGCACCTGGTTGAGCATTTCTCCGGGAGCGCCCGCGAAGGTAACGGTGAAGAAATTCGGATCGGAGGCGCTGGCAGCGCTCGCATTTCCGTGTGCCGTAACTTCCACCTTCGCAGAGCCGCGCGTCACGATTGCGCGGCTGAAGAATGGATCCAGGTCGTGCGGGATCGCAGTGTCCTGCAAACGCGCCCGGATTTGCGCTGGCGTCAACTTCCCTGGTCCTCCGGCAGCTTCCAGCATCAACGCTGCCACCGCCGCGGCGCTCGGAGCCGCCGCACTCGTACCGAAGAAATTGGAGAAGCCGTCGTTATCGTAATCGGAGCCGAAAAAGGTGGTGTTCACGCCGTCGGCTGCGGCCATATCCGGCTTCCGGCGATACTGCGGCTCAGCAAGCCGCCGGCCCCTTGAGTCGAAGTAGAACGCCAGCTCCCCGCCATTCGAGGTGAAGTCTTCCAGCGCCGGCTTATACGGTGGCGGCGGCGGATGAGTTCCCTCTGCGTTGTACGCCGGATCGCGCTGCGGCAGCTGATTGTAAACGTAGGCGCCCACCGCATTTGCACTCGCGGCCGTGGCATGACCTGCCATCGAGTTCGCCTCGTAGGCAATATAAGGACCGGCGAGGTCGGTGATCGGCGAGATGAACCGCAGCTCCTGCGCAATGGGCGCCGCGGGCGCAGCAAGAGCGATCACTACGTAATACGGCTCATCCGGGCCGATGATCGCGAACTCCAGCGGCTCATCCGTCGCGAAGTTGTTGTCGATGCCGCTGAATTCCGGGATGTAATTACCATCCCCGTCGAAGATCAGCATGTTGTAATCCGTCGTCACGGCGCCCGCGTCGAATGGGTCGTTCCACTGGAACACCAGGAAAGCGAAGTCCGACGCCGTCGTCAGCGGCATGCCTACATCTGCTGGGCCGGTCGCGTTGATGTTGTGAAACCCTCCCTCATACAGCTCCGGCGGCACCTCATCCATGCGCAGCGACGGGCGATTCGGCGTTGGATTTCTGGCCGCGTGGAATCCTTGCTCCCGCGAAATCAGCCGCAGCGACGACGAGTAGCCGGCGTTCCCGGAATTTCCCGCCGCGGAGAAATACGCCACCTTCTTGCCTGGCAACGTGTTTCCATTCACCACGTCCTCCACGGCGAGCGACAGCTGCCCGTCCGAGAAGAATGGTTCATCGAAGAAGTAGATGTCATCAACGATGATGTCGCAGGAGGCGGCGGCATTCGCCCGTAGGTTTCGGATGCTGAAAGCCATGATCGACTGCGTCTCCTGCACCGTCGAGAACGCCAGCTTCGCCGCCGGCGCGAGATCGTGAATGATCTCCGCCATCGCGCGTCCTTCGTCAGTTTGACCACCCCCCGGCGCGAAGTTGTCGTCAATCACGACGACCGGTTGGGTGTAGCCGTTCGGATTGCCGGCGCCAGGCAAATCACCTGATCGGACGGCTACCTCAGCTCGCGGCACGCCCGGTGCCGAGTCATAGGAATCCGAGATGATGCCGACGCTGATTCCCCTGCCGAGAATGCCGCTGTTGCTGAACACGGTCGGCGTGTGCACCGGCACCACGCGGTTCACGACGCGGCTTTCCGCGGTGGTGCGGCCGACGCGCCGCTGCGGCCGCGGAGCCAGCAGAACGCTTCGCACGCCTGGCGTCTTGGCTGCCGCTGTCGCCACATCGAGCGACAGACGCGCTGAGATGACGCCCTTTCGCCAGATCGTGTCGACGTGCAGGATTTCCACTCCGATTTCGCGCAGAGTCGCGGCGACAGCTTCCGCTGGCACGCTTCCGTCGAGGTGAATGTTCACCACGAGGCGCTCCGCTTCGTCTACTTGAGCGACAACCGACTCCCGAGCTTCCACGCGGGCTTGGCTGCGATTCTTCTGGTGCGTTTGGACAAGATTTCGCAAGCCGAGGCCGAGGTTTGCTGGAGCGTCAGCTGCGAACGTGACATCGGAAGCAAAAACCAGCGCAAGGAACACTGCGCAAAAAACATTTATGGAGACTGCGGGAATACTCCGCAGACGGAGGTCGGATCGAGTCATGAGAAAAGTGAGATAGCGAAGCGGCTGACTTGGAGGAGCAGCGAAGCGCGATCCTGATCGATTCCGCTCGAATTCGCAAGCTTCTCGCAGCGGGATTTACTACTCCGCCACTGCCGCCGTGACGTAGCGGCTCTCGCGCGAGTCTGGTTCCTCGTGCTCGGTCTGCAGCCCGAGCTCGCGCAGCAGCGCCAGCCAATTGATCGGCACGCTCTCCGGTTGTGGCGCGAAGTTGCTCAGGACATCGCGCACGAAGGAGGCGGTCCTCCTCGGTTTCGCCCATGCCGATGATGCCGCCGCTGCAGACGCACGCATTTCTTGCCCTTTAGATCACAATCTCTCAAGTCTCCGGTTTGAAACCTCCCGGTCTTCTCCAGCCCGGCGTTTCCCCGAGAGCGGGAGCTGCGGATTTAAACCCGATCGCTGACCGGGTCGGAGCGGCCTTCGAGCCGGTCAGCCCGCTCTGCGGGCGTCTCGAGAATCTGGCCGGGGATCGGCGGCAGCTGGAACAGGAAACGAAGAGTGTGATAGGCGAGCGAACCGGGCAGGGGAAAGGTGTCCAGGATCGGCGTCCATCGGGCCAGGGTCCGGAGAGTTTCGGGCTCCGGCGGCAGGCCAAAATCCCAAGCCCCGCAGACGCGATGAATGTGTTCAGCCTTGTCACGATCGCTCAGCGGCGAGGCCGCCTCCGGCGGCAGCTCGTCCGGATAAAGACTGGCGTCGATATAGATCATGAGGACGGGCCCTCCATCAGACGGAAAAGAGATTCAGTGATGGGCGCGAGGTTCGACTGTTTCGTCGGGGAGATCGTGCAGGACTACACTTGGGCCGGGGCGGCCATCAGCTCACGCGGAGCGTCTGTCGCCGGCTCCGGGATTTCCGGAGAGGACTGGGGATCGTTGTGCAGCCCAAGCTCGCGCAGCAGCGCCACGTCGGCATCGGCGGCGGGGTTCTCGGCGGTGAGGAGTTTGTCGCCGTAGAAGATGCTGTTCGCGCCGGCGAAGAAGCACAGCGCCTGGCCTTCGCGGGTGAGGCGGGTGCGGCCGGCAGCGAGGCGCACCCGCGCCTTTGGAATCGCGAGGCGGGTGACGGCGATGAGGCGCACCAGCTGGAAGATGTCCACCGGTGGCTGATCGGCGAGCGGGGTGCCGGGCATGGCCATCAGGCAGTTGATCGGGACGCTCTCGGGCTGCGGCTCGAAGTTGCTCAGGACCTCGAGCATGCGGAGGCGGTCGTCTTCCGTTTCGCCCATGCCGATGATGCCGCCGCTGCAGACGGACATGCCGCTTTCCTGGACGGCGGCGATGGTGTTGAGGCGGTCGGTGAAGGTGTGGGTGCTGACGATCTCCGGGTAGTACTCGGGCGAGGTGTCGATGTTGTGGTTGTAGGCGGTCACGCCGGC
>JACCZQ010000354.1 GCA_013695905.1 Chthoniobacterales bacterium | reverse complement strand
GTGGAAGATGCCGTCGAACTGCTCGTCTCCGAATTGCTGCTGCCAATCGAGCGAGGCGAGATCTGTCGCGACGAAATCACCACGGTAACCGGCGAGGTTTTTGAAGTCGCCGGAGCGGAAATCGTCGATCACCGTCAGCCGCGCTTTCGGAAATTGCTCCTGCAGCGCGAGGGTGAGATTAGAGCCGATGAAGCCGGCGCCGCCGGTGACGAGAAGGTTGAGAGCGGAAGCGGAGACGGTCATGGTGGGCGGCGCACGAAGGCGAGTGCGTGCGTGATAGATAATTCTTGAGCAGGCGAGCGCAAGCCGCTACTTCTGCGGCAGTTCTTTGCGATTTGTTGACCCCGACAGTGTTCGGGGTTGATCAGTGGATCGGCGCGAGAAATCCCGTGGAAACCGGGAGCAGTTGCGCTGCTGTAACTGGATACGACTTCCCACCCCGAAAGCATTCGGGGCAAGGTGCCAATCTCCGACCGGTGTTCGGGGGTGAAGGCGGGGAGAAGGTGCGCGTGAGTCGGTAAAGGTCACGCCGCAAGCCAGGAGCCAGAATATTTGCCCGCTCCACCTCATTCGTGCCGCTGCGGGTGCAGACGGCGCGACAAAACTTCTTCGCAAGAAAGAAGAATGAGAGCTGTGGGCTGTCACCTGTCGTCGCGCTGACGACGGGCGCTTCCTCCGCTTCTCTACCACCAGGAGGAAAGTTGGTATGACAGACACAGGGAGTGTCAGCCGTTTGGCTGTGCAGGCTTGGGGGATTGGACGTCGCGGAGCTCCGGGGAGCGCGTGCGCCTCGCACGCTGGTGAGAGCGCCTCGCTCTCACGGACTTGGATTTTTGCGGTAGTGGGATGTGGTGTTTTGCCATGTCCTGGGAACGTTGCGGCGGGGCGCCACAACGAGCGGGCGAGGCGCCCGCGCTCCCCGATCCGGGGATTCTTGTGCATCGCGCTGGTTAGTTGCGTGAGTCTCTGTTCCGCGGACGCGCAGGATGCTTTTCGGGCTGCGCCTGCGGCGCGCGAGGCGGATAACACCGGGATTGTGGTGAGCGCGACCCGGCTGCCGACTCCGGAGGATGAGACGCCGGCGAGTGTCAGCGTCATCGCAGCGCCGGAACTGCAGGTGCGGCAGGTGCAGCGTGTCGCGGATGCGTTGCGGCAGGTGCCGGGGATCACCGTTGCGCAAGTCGGTGCGCCGGGGGCGCTGACTTCTGTCTTTACCCGCGGCCTGCGCAGCGAGCACACGCAGGTGCTGCTTGACGGGATTCCGATCAATCAGGGGCTGGCGGGGCTGTTTAACTTCGCGGACCTGACGGTCGACAATATCGATCGCATCGAGGTCGTGCGGGGACCGCAGAGCACGCTCTACGGTCCGCGTGCGCTGGCCGGCGTGATCCAGATTTTCACGACGCGGGGGAGCGGCACGCCGACTGGACAGGTAAGCGCGGAGGCGGGGTCATTCGGCACGTTCCGGGAGGCGCTCAGCAGCTCCGGGTCCTGGAAGGAGTTTGACTACTCGTTTGGCGCGAGCCGGCTCGATACGGAGAACGAGCGGCGGAATAACGAATACCGGAACACCGCCGCGATCGCGAACGTGGGCTGGTCGCCTAACGAGAAGTTGCGGATCGGCAGCTTGTTCACTTATTCGGAGTCGGACATCGGGCTACCGAACTCCATCTTCAATCCGAAGCCGCTCGACAATTTCTTCACGGAGCGGTGGCTGATCGGGCCGCGGGTGGATTTTACGCCCGTGGAATGGTGGGAGCATCAGCTGATCCTCGCTTACGATCATGAGCGGCAGATCAACGACCCGAATGAGGACTTCTTCGTGGGGCCGACGCGGGCGCTCTTCAAGCGCTTTACGCTGGATTACCAGAACAACCTGAAGCCGCTACCGTGGCTCACCTTTACGACCGGGACGTTCTACAGCGAGGTTGATGCGGGACAGGAGCGGCCGTTTATCTCGCAGGCGTTCGGGCCGCAGCCGACTTTCATCAGCGATGCGACGGAGCAGACCTCCGTCTTCGCGCAGCTTAGTGTGACGCCGGTGACGGGGCTGAATCTCGTCGCGGGCGGAAGGTTTGATCACTTCAATCAATTTGGCGACGTGTGGACGTATCGCGTCGCCGGCAGCTACTTGATCGCGCAGACCGATACGACGTTGCGCTCGAGCATCGCGACCGGATTCAGTCCGCCGAGCAGCCAGGACAAAATCTTCGGCATGAACTTCGGCCTGGAGCCGGAGCGGAATCGCGGCTGGGACGTAGGGATTGAACAGCGGTTCTGGAACGGCAAGGTGCAGCTCGGCGCTACCTTTTTTCATAATCGGCTCTCGAACGTGATCGGATTCAACGGCCTCTTCGAGACGCTGAATCTCGGAGCGGCGCGGACGCAGGGCGTAGAGGCGGAGCTGCAGCTGCGGCCGATGACGGAACTGACGTTTGTTGCCACCTACACCTATCTGGACGCGGAGAAGACTTCGGCCGCGGATATCAATCAGCCGGCGGGTGCGCGGTTGCCGCGGCGGCCGCGGCATGAGGGCTATGTGAATGGTAGCTATCTCTGGTTTGGGAAGCTACGGACACTGGCGGAGGCGCGGTTTGTCAGCGCGCGGGAGGAGCTGAATTTCGGTGCGCCGAATTTCGACATCGAAGATTACGTGGTGGTGAATCTCGCGGCGGAGTTCGAAGTGAGCCCGCACGTCTCGGTGTTTGGGCGGATTAACAATCTGACCGACGAGAAATACGCGGAGGTATTCGGCTTCCCCGCGCTGGGACGCGGCGCGTATGGTGGCGTGCGAGTGCGGTTCTGATCGGCGCCACGATCGCGGCCACGGTTGAGATCATTACCGAGCTTCTTTCACGGCATGGCCGCGAGCCGTGCGAGATCCAGGCGCCCGGTGTAAACGGCCATTCCGACAGCAGCGTGAATGCCCATCTTTTGTAACGCCTCGATGTCTGCGTAGGTAGTGATGCCGCCGGCCGCTGTGATCTCGTGCGAGGTCATCTCGCGCAGGCTGCGGAACCAATCGAGATCTGTTCCCTGCATCATACCTTCCTTGTCGACGTACGTGCAGAGAAAGCCGCCGCAGTATGGCTC
>JACCZQ010000333.1 GCA_013695905.1 Chthoniobacterales bacterium | reverse complement strand
GCTCATGCCGGTGTTCAAGGATCTCCAGAACGCGAATTTCAGTCAGCTGGAAAAAGCCGGGAACCTCCTGCAGCGCGACGCCGCGGCCCTCGACGACCTGGGCGACAGCATGCAGAGCGTGAAACGCGGTATCAGCGGCATGTGGTTGGGCATGACCTCGGAGATGCTGAAGGGGATGATGGCCGGTTCGAAGTTTCTGGAGGAGCAGGACTGGGTCGGCATTGGGCAAAAAATAGGCGCTAAGATCGCCAAGGGGATGAACATCGGGAAAGGGCTCGTGAACCTCCACAAAAATCCCGATGCCACGGATCCGGCAAGCACCGCCGCGACGGAATGGCGTAACGGGATCAGGAAAAAAATGGCTGCTGCTCTGTTACGAATGCACGCCGACAGTTTGGTTGGCTTTATCCCCCCCGCAAAAAGATGGCTGAATCGCAAAGCCGACGAATTAGACCCGCCTGACTCGTCTGCGGCAGAAAAATCCGGCTACGACCCGGAGGCACCGGTAGCCGTCGAATCCGGCAGCGGGTTCGGGAAGTTGGAAAGCTTCCGGAGTTTCCGGTACCCGACCGCGTTCGATCCTGCCGGCGCGGCGCGCGCCGATAAAATGAGCGAGGACTTCTACAAGTTTTTCGGCCTGGGTGGAAACAAGGCAGAGCTCGGCGCGGTGGGCAGTCTCACGAGTGGTTTTGCCGGCGACGGCATCGCCGGCATGAACAAGGCCTACAACCAGCAATACGTGAACAAAGCCGCGCAGGAACGCGCGGAGCAGAAAGCGAAAGCCAAAGAGGATGATCCTGCGGTCGCTTTGCTCGACCGGATCGCCAGCAGGGTCGATGAGCTCGCGGAAGGATCGGACGAAGAATAGCCGGGCCGTCTGCTGGTTGTTGTGCTACGGGTTGTGCTACAAAGAGCACCGTTTAGAGGGGCTCTCGTGATCCACGCATTTTGCGGCTGATTTTGCGTTCGCCAGAGGGGAAAGTGACTCCCTGCGGACAAAAGACGACACCAAAGCAACCGCTAAAACTTCAATTTTAAGTCCGTTGCGTCTGCCATTTCGCCACATCGGCGCACCGCGAGACGGAGCATACCCGAGCCGCGAAAGAGACCAAGCGATTTGACGCGGCGGCTCCAAGGCGGATGCCATCGTGGAGCAGATCGGCAGCGCTTTTTCTGACGGCGAAATCGGTCGCCGAACGTCGCCATTACCCGATCGCGCCGCAGGCAAAACTCCTTGCAACTTCACCTGCGAACCTCTCACTTCTTCGTGAGCCTCCGCCGCACATGACCACTGCCAACAAGATCACCATCGCCCGCATCTTGATGATCCCGGCGTTCGTCACGATGGCGATCTACTACGGCCAAAGCATCAAAGATGGCGACCCGCAGGAGTGGCAACGCTTCGCCGCCATCCTCATCTTTCTCATCGCCGCCGCCAGCGACGGACTCGATGGCTACGTTGCCCGCCGCTATAATCAGCGCAGCTCCCTCGGCGTCATCCTCGATCCCATCGCCGACAAAGGCCTGCTCCTCAGCGGCATCATCACCCTCAGCATCAGCAACTGGAGCGCGAGCAATCCCTCCGCCGGGCAGTTCCCCATCTGGTTCCCCGTGCTGGTGATCTCGCGCGACGCTGTCATCCTCGTCGGCAGCGCCGTGCTGCACCTGCTGAATGGGAAGGTCATCGTGCGCCCCAGCTGGACGGGCAAAGTGGCGACCGTCCTGCAGATGGCGGCGATCGCCTGGGTGATGCTGCAGTTCCCCTTTCTGCCGCTAATCTATGTGGTGGCGGCAGCCGGGCTCTTTACCTTTGTCTCCGGCATCATCTATGTGATGGACGGCATCCGGCAGCTGCATGCCGGCGGACACGCCAACGCGAAAATCAATTAACGCGCGCATCTCCCGGCCGCGCCTGCAGGACATGAAAAAAGAACGCGTTGCTAATTTTGCCGGCAAGGTCGCCATCGTCGGCCGGCCGAATGTCGGGAAGTCTGCGCTCTTCAATCGCCTCGCGGGCCGCAACATTGCCATCGTGCACGATCAACCCGGCATCACTCGCGACCGCCTTTCCGCGCCCAGCCACAAAGGCGCGCGCCCGTTCCTCGTCTGGGACACCGGCGGCATCGGCGGTATCGGGGAGCTGGAGCTCACCGAGGAAGTGGAGACCGCGGCCGACGCTGCCATGCAGGAGAGCGACCTCATTCTCTTGGTGGTGGATGCGCAGCACGGCCTTACTCCGGTCGATCAGGAGCTGGCGAAGAAGCTGCGGAAATCACGCGCGCCAGTGATCCTGGTGATCAACAAGATCGACGATCCGAAACATGAGGCGTTGGAGTCGGATTTCGCGCGGCTGAATTTCACCAGGCACATCATGATCAGCGCTGCACATGGGCGCGGAATCTCCGAGCTGCTGGAGACAATCGACGAACTTCTGCCGGCGGAGGAAACGGCCGCCGAAACCACGGGAGAAGAAAAGCCGCCTTCGCCGCAGCCGCTGGCACTCGCGATCATCGGCCGCCCGAACGCCGGCAAGTCATCACTGATCAATTCCGTGCTGCGCGACCAGCGCACCATCGTCAGCAACATCCCGGGAACCACGCGCGACGCGGTGGATATTTCCTACGAGCGCGACGGACAGAAATTTGTGTTGATCGACACCGCCGGGATGCGCGCGCGGAGCAAGCATTCCACCTCTGTGGAAGTCTTCAGTGTGATGCGGGCGGAGCGCACCATCCGGCGCGCCGACCTCTGCGTGCTGGTGATCGACCTAACGAGTGGTGTCACCTCGCAGGACAAGAAGATCGCCGGCTTGATTCAGGAATCGCAGAAGCCCTCCATCGTCATCCTGAACAAGTGGGATCTGGTCAAGCCGGCGCGCGGCGCGAAGACAGAGATGAAGCGGATCGTCGAGGAGACCCGGCAGCGGCTCTTCTTCCTCGATTACGCGCCGGTCCTGATCGCCTCCGCCTTGACCGGCGAAAACGTGACCCAACTTTTCGCGATGATCTCGGAGGTGCAGCGAGCAGCTGGCGTTCGGCTCGGGACGGGCGTGTTGAACCGGATGTTCCGTGCGGCGATGGCGGAGACTTTGCCGCCGACGATTGGCAATAAGCGGCTGAAACTTTTCTATGCCACGCAGGCAGCGGGTGACACGGAGCGCGCGATCGATCCGCCGAAGTTCATCCTGTTTGTGAATCAGCCGAAGCTGCTCGGCGACACGTATGCGCGCTATCTCGAACGACGTATCCGCGCCGCTGAACCCTACCCGGGCCTGCCGGTGCTGCTCACCTGTCGCGCGCGCGAGAGCGAACCGCGGAAGTAGCTGCTACACCAGCGCCAGCAGCGCGAGCATCCGGCCGGTGCGGCCTTTTTCGAGGCGATAAGAGTAGTAGCTGCTGATTTCGCACGCTGTGCAGACGCCGGAATCGTGGACTTGCGTGACTCCTTGGTCGCGGCTCTGCCGGATGATTTCGGCAGCAAAGTCGATCTCGTAATGCGGCGGGCGAATGCAGGGACTTAGCTGCACGATGAGGTCTTTCGGCTCGGAGCCGAACTGCTCCTGCA
>JACCZQ010000321.1 GCA_013695905.1 Chthoniobacterales bacterium | reverse complement strand
CCGTATCCGGTGGCGTCGTGGTATCCGGAGGCGGGGGAGTACCGACGATGATGACCGCGGTATCCGCCTTCCCCTTCGAGGTGGCGGTGACGAACGTCGTGCCGTTGGCTCGCGCGGTCACGCTCACGTTCTGGCTGCTGCTGGTCGTGGTGGCAATCACCGTGTTCTTGCTCGTCCAACTGCAGGTGTTCGTGAGCAACGACCCGAAGCCGTTCCGCGGCGCGCAGGTGAGCCGGCCGACGTCGCCCACCTCCAGCCGCAGGGTGTCCGGGGTTACGGTCACAGTCTCCACCGCGCGAGATCCCTTCGCCGCTAGGTTGACCGCGAATGCCGCAAGGGCGGCCAGCAGGAACACTCTCATTCGACCGCCTCCCGTTTGGGCCTTGCAGCACGCCGCGCACTGTCGCAAACGCGACCGCCGCGGCTAACTCCTTTTCCGGGCCTTCGTCTCGGTTTTGGGCACATTGCGCACGTCGCGATCTTGCACCTCGATCACTTTGCCCTTGGCCGTGCGCACGGTGTAGCTGGCCTCGCCACCTGTCTGCGCGCCCGGCTGCCCGCCGAGGGATTGACCCTCGGGCAACGTGTACTGGCCGCGCTTGACCGTCACGACCGTCGCGACCGAATCATCAACCAGCCGCACCTTGTCGCCCTTCTCGTACATTCGCATGGCTTTCTCCGTTAGATCGATAGCCAACCAGACGCATTCACGGTCACGTTGATATTGCCGCCATTCGGCGTCACCGGCATACCCGTGATACCCGTATCGTAGAACACGATGAGCCGGTCGTTGGTGATGGTGTCATCCCAGAGGATGACGGCTTCGCTCTGGTCCCCGGTGACAGCGGTCCAGGTGAAGTCGGCCGTGTCAAAAACGCCGAGAGCGATGGTCGGGCTGCCGAGCGCGGCAGATTCCGCCACGATGGCCGCGAGCGCCACGTCGCGGGCTCCGCCGCTATATTCGTCGTGTGCGGCAGAAAACGTGTAGTCGGCTGAGTCGATCAGGCTAGCCTTGATGACATCGGTGTTGAGGTCGAACAGTTTGTCGAGCAGCCCTTCTTTAAACGTGTTATAGAGTGCGTTGGCCACGGGTCAGCCCCTTTCAAGAGTCGCAGACGAAGCGGGCCGAGAAACGGCCAGCGTGGGAAGAACAATCAACTGCTCGGGCGGTGAGCCGTCTTCCGTCTCCCCCGCCAGTACCTGCGCACGAAACATCACCAGCCGCGCCGACTGGCCGAATCCCGGCTCCATGAAACGTCGCGCAAAATCCTCACGCACCTGTTCCCGGTAGAGCGGATCGTTGGCCGGTGGCCCCTCGATCTCGATGGCGAGGTAGTAGTAGGTGGCCCGCCGCTTCCGCTGCACGTCACGCGGGGTGCGAAACAGTTCACAGCGCACCCGACCCGCCTCAGACGTGAAGCCAGCCGCGAAGTAGCGCCGGGCGTTGTCCAGCACGTCCGCCTTGCCGGGCAGCTTCCGGGGACTCGCTTCGATGCCGAACTCCCAGCGGCTCCAGTGCTGATGCGCACTATTGGGATCGCCGTGGAAATCGCTCACGCCCGCGCCCCCATCATTTGACCGCCTCTCGCTGGGCGAGGAGCACGTCACGCATCCCCGCCGTTGCCACGAATGCCGGGTCGTATTTCCAGCCACCGATCCCGAGCCGGCGCTTGGGGCTGGCCACCATCGCGGTACTGATCGCCTTCAATTGCGCCACAGTCATCGGTCCCTTGACACCGCTCACATTGCTCCCGCCGTCCAGCCAGTTGTTGCTCCAGGCGATGTCCCAGCCGCGCGCATCCGCCAGCGCGAGCTCCGCCCGCACGAACTCCGCCGGCGTGCCGAGTCCGCCCCAGTAGCGGTACTGGCAGGTCACGAAGCCCACCTCTTGCGGCACCTCACCCGTGAACTGCCGGGGGCGAGCTCTATGGCCGAGCGGGATACCGGGCACATGAGCCGCCCAGACGCGGCCGATCCGGCTCATCTCGCGCACCGCCAGCCCGCCGGCGGGGAGCGTGGACGGCCTGCCGTTCGCAGGCCAGCGCAGCGGGGACATGAAGTCATCCGTCATCTGGATGCCCACCAGCACACCTCGCACCCAGAGCGCCAGGAGATAGTCCGCGTCCTGTCCCTGAATCCACGCGGTGGAGTGGTCCTCGCTGTACGGCTGGCCTTCCGTCTGCCCCATCGCCCCCTGCCGAACGATCACTTTGCCGCCCTTGGCCGCGACCTTCTCCGCTTCCGCCGCGAACCGGCTATTGAGGCCCAGCGCCACGGTGGTAAAGAGCCCGCCCACTTCCTCGATCGGCACATTCCAGCCGAACAGGCCCCATTTGGACGTCGGCGCTAGAGGCGGGAGAGGCGGTGGCGGCTCTTCCGCGGGCGGGGGATCGGTCTGCCCACCAGACACGACAGCCGCGGTGACCGTGGCAAGCGCGTACATCCCGCTCGAGGGGTGCGTAGCCCGGATCACCGCCGTGCCCGGTGTGGTGCGCGCCACGTACTTGCCGGTAGTCACACCGATGCTCCCGCCACCGGAGTCGATCGTCCAGCGGCAGGTCGTGATCGGCTCCAACCGGCCGTTGACGTAGAGGGCGGCCACCTTGAACGTGACCACCGCCCCCACTTCCGCCACCGGAGCCGAGGGGGTGATCCGGAGCGCGGTGAGTTTCGGGGGCAACTCCGGCACCTAACGCGGGCGCGCTGAGGACGCCTTCACGGGCATGGCCTCAGGTCCGGAAGGTGGTCCCGGGCTGCGAGGCCCGGCTGGCTTCCAGCGTGATCGTGGCGTCGGTGGGCGCCCGAGATTTTTCCCAGCGCTTGATCCCGGCCATCAGGAGTAGGTTGAGTCCGCCGTTGATCCACGCGGTATCGATGGCGCGGATGTCGAGCACCTCGCCCATGCCGAGGCCCGCAAGCCAGCCAAAGACGAAGCCGAAGAGCGGGGCGGCCACCTGGTGCACCAGCGCAGGCAGTTTGTCAAACAAGGGCAGGACGGTCTTGAGGCCGTCATAGGCTTTGGAGGAGATCCACGCGACGACGGGCGTGAGTGCTGCAAGGGCGAGCGCGCCCACCGGGGTGAGCCCTGCGCTACCGGAGCCATCCTGGGCGGCGAGGGCACCCGTGAACCAGACGAGCAGGAATCCGAGCGTGAAGGCGGCGCGCATAGTGGGGCCTCGAGGCGACGGGTGGACGGGAAACGCAATGAGGCCCGCGCCTCCACGGATGGGAGACACGGGCCTGATCGGCGCTCGAAGCGCCTAGACGGCCATGAACGGCAGCCCTAATCTACAACTTTTCGCCCGTTTCTACTAGGCAAACCCTGGACAATCCGTCGCTAGGGGG
>JACCZQ010000312.1 GCA_013695905.1 Chthoniobacterales bacterium | reverse complement strand
GGCAAACTCGTTGCAGGCGGCAACATCTTCAGCGGCATCGACACCACCTGGGCGCGCGTGCCGAAGAGCGGAAAAATCGCGGAGAGCGTCCGCGCGATCGTGGACCGTTACGATGTGAAGCAGCCCTCCGCTTCCGTGCCGGCATTGGTCGAGCTGCGGAAGTCGCTGCGCGAAATCGCCGACCCGTTCTGGGCTGCCGACAAACTTCACGAAATCGATCGTCTTATCGCCGCATGTCTCGGCCTGCACCTCGAGGTGGTGACGGAGAAAGCAATCGCACAACCCGGTGAAGCAGCGGCCTTCCAGATCGAAGTCATCAACCGCTCACCCGTTCCGGTGCAGTTCAAATCATGGCGCGGATTAGAGAGAGGCGAGAGCGCACCGGTGGACTCACCGCTCCCGCCTCACGAGCTGGTGACGCGCAAAGCCACCGTCAATCTCCCCGCGGAGCATCCCACCTCCCATCCCTATTGGCTGCGCGCTGCCGGCACCACCGGCACATTTGACGTTCCCGAGCAGAAACTCATCGGCCAGCCGCAGAACGCCGCCGCGTTTCCTGTGGAAGTCACCATCAGCGTCGCCGGCGAAGAGATCACGTATCAGGCGGAGCCCCGCTTCCGTCGCGTCGACCGCGTGCAAGGCGAGGTAAGCCAACGTCTCGTTATCGCGCCGCCAGTCTTCGTCGAGCTGCCGCGCCCGGTCTTCATGTTTGCGAACACCGAGCCGAAGCGAGTGGAGGTGCGGGTCACCGCCGCCGCCGACAAGTTCGAGGGTGAGCTGACGCTGGCAGCTCCCGAAGGCTGGAAAGTAGACCCCGCCACTGCCCCCCTGAAGCTGCAGAGCGCCGGCAGCGAGATACACACCACCTTCCGGGTCACACCACCTGCCCAACCCGGCGAAGGCCCCCTGCGCGTCTTCACCACCTCCGCCGCCGGTGAACGCCGCCCAGCATTCGGACGTCAGCGCATCGAGTACCCGCACATCGAGCCGCAGGTGCTGATTCCACCAGCTGAAGGGAAACTCGTCCGCGCCGAGGTGAACAGCACCGCGCGGCGCATCGGCTACATCGCCGGTGCAGGCGACGCCATTCCCGATGCGCTCCGCGAAATCGGCGTCGAGGTGAAGCTGCTCACCGATCAGGAAATCAGCGCCACAAACCTCGCGCAGTACGACGCGGTGGTCCTCGGCATCCGCGCCTATAACGTCCACGCAGCCCGCATCGGCGCCTGGTTCCCGGAGCTGATGAGCTACGCCCGGAACGGCGGCGTCGTCATCGTCCAGTACAACACCACGCCCGGCCCGAAACCGGAACACTTCCCCGCGCCGCTGCAGCTCTCGCGCGACCGCGTGACCGACGAAACGGCCGAGATTCGCCTGCTCGCTCCAGATCACCCCATCCTGAACATGCCGAACAAAATCACCGCCGCCGATTTCAACGGCTGGGTGCAGGAGCGCGGCCTCTACTTCGCCGACAAATGGGACGGAGCGTGGACGCCGATCCTCTCCAGCAACGATCCCGGCGAAAAACCAGCTGACGGCGGCCTGCTCGTCACGCGGGTGGAGAAAGGCTGGTTTATCTACACCGGCTACGCCTGGTTCCGCCAATTGCCCGCAGGAGTCACCGGCGCACACCGCCTCTTCGCGAACATGATCTCGCTGGGCAAGAGCGTTGATGTAGCACCATAACGGTGCCAAAGTGGTGCCGTGAACATCACACTGAAAAACGTGCCGAAGCGCCTGCACGCGAGCCTCAAGCAAACAGCTCACCGCAATGGGCGTAGCCTCAACGTAGAGGCGATCATGGCACTGGAGCGTGAGTTTCTGCCGCGGAAGCTCGATCCACGAGAACGCCTCAGAGAGATTCGTGAAACGCGCCTCCGCTTCCCGATAAGCCGTCCGATGACGACAGAGGAACTCAAACAGGCGATCGAAGAAGGTCGCGAATGATTGTTGCCGATTGCACGATCATCGCGCGCCTGATCATCGGCACCGGTGATGTGACGGGTGTCGAGTCTCTGTGGGATCACGACCCGGATTGGAACGCGCCTGCACTTTGGGAGGCGGAGTTTGCCAGCGTCCTTATGAAGTATGAACGGGCGGGTGTAATCACACCCGTAGCTGCTGCGACCTTCGCCGCGAGGGCACTTCAGGAGCTGAGTGAAGGCACTCACCACGTCTCGATCGACCGCGCAATGGACGCTGCCCGCAGGTCCGGCTGCTCCGTTTATGACAGCTACTACATTGCGCTCGCGGAAGAACTCGGTGCAAAACTTTACACCTACGACCGTGAAATTCTCCGCCGCTGCGCCAGCCTGGCGCTTGAACCATGAGCCACGACAACCCGCCATCCACTGACGACAACCACGTGCCGCTCTTCGGCTCCTGGCACGTCGCCTACCTGGTGGTGGTGATCTTCTTCTTCCTGAACGTGGCGTTCTTCGTCTGGTTCGGGCGCTACTTTTCGTGAGCAGCCTCGACTACGTGGTGCTGATCAGCACGCTGCTGATCATCGCCTTCTACGGCTGGTGGAAGACACGACGCGATCCCGACCTCGGCCATTATCTCACCGGCGATGAGTCGATTCGCTGGGGAACAATCGGGCTTTCCGTCATGGCGACGCAGGCCAGCGCCATCACGTTTCTCTCGCTGCCAGGGCAGGCCTACGAGAGCGGGATGGGCTTTGTGCAGATCTACTTCGGATTGCCGTTCGCACTGATCTTCATCTGCGCGTTTTTTATTCCGATTTATCACCGGCTGAAGGTGGTCACTGCCTACGAGTTTCTGGGGCAACGGTTCGACAACAAGACCCGACTGCTCGGTGCCGGGTTGTTTATGATCCAGCGGGGGCTCGCCGCCGGGATCACGATTTACGCGCCCGCCATTATCATGTCGGCGCTGCTCGGTTGGAATCTGCAGCTCACCATACTGCTCGCGGGAATCTTTGTAGTCATCTACACGACGGCGGGCGGCACCAAGGCGGTGAGCCTCACGCAGAAATGGCAGATGCTCGTCATCCTGCTGGGGATGTTCGTCGCATTCGGCATGATCATTCACCGGCTGCCGTTATCGTTCGGCGAGGCGCTCTCGGTCGCAGGCGCAACGGGCAAGCTGAACGCGGTCGATTTCACCTTCGACCTGAACAACCGCTACACCTTCTGGTCGGGCTTGCTCGGCGGCTTCTTCCTCTCGCTCTCCTACTTCGGCACCGACCAATCGCAGGTGCAGCGATACCTTGCCGGCGGCTCGGTCGCGGGCAGCCGCTTCGGCCTGCTCTTTAACGCGCTGCTGAAAATCCCGATGCAATTCTTCATCCTGCTCATCGGGGTGATGGTGTTTGTCTTCTATCAATTCGAGCGGCCCCCGGTCTTCTTCAATCAACCGGCCTATCAAGAGGCCGCGGCCGGCGAGTACGCCGGGACGCTCGCGCAGTTGCAACAACAACACGACACCACCTTCGCGAACCAGCACGTGCAGCTTGCCGCGTTTGCGCGGGCACGGCAGAGCGGTTCCCAGACGGAGATCGATGCCGCCAGCGCCGCGCTCAACAACCAGCAGGTGCAGCTCCGCGCCATTCGCGATGAGGTGAAGAAAACGCTGCGCGCGTCGAATCCGCGGTTCGAGACGAAGGACTCCGATTACGTCTTCATCACCTTCGTGCTGACTTATCTGCCGCACGGAATCATCGGGCTGCTGGTGGCGGTGATCTTTTGCGCCGCGATGTCGTCGACGGCATCGGAGCTGAATGCGCTCGGCTCCACGAGCGTGGTGGATTTTTACCGGCCGTTCGTTAGGCGCGGAGGCAGCGAGACGCATTATCTTTTCGCGTCGAAGTTCTTCACCGCGCTGTGGGGCGGGGTGGCGATCTTCTTCGCGTTGTTCGCGAATCTCGTCGAGAACCTGATCGAGGCAGTGAACATCCTCGGCTCGATTTTCTACGGCAGTATTCTGGGGCTGTTCCTGGTCGCGTTTTTCGTGCGGTGGGTGCGTGGCACCGCGGTGTTCATCGCGGCGCTGATCTCGCAGGCCACGGTGCTGGTCCTCTTCAACACGATCGAGATCAGTTACCTCTGGTATAACTTGATCGGCTGCGTGCTGGTGCTCGCGATCTCTGCCGTTCTGCAGGCGACGGTGTTCCGCGGACCGGCAACAGCGGCGGGTGGCGGCGACGACTAGTGCAGTGTCACAGAGACTTCGGATACGGTCCTGCCCTCATCCTACCTTCTCCCACGGGGAGAAGGAACTCCCTCTCCCCCGGGG
>JACCZQ010000286.1 GCA_013695905.1 Chthoniobacterales bacterium | reverse complement strand
GCACTAGGCGGCGGGGCCGCTTTCGTCGCGGAGGAATTGAATTACAAGGCGGAGGCGCTGGGCGAGGGAGAGCTCTTCGAGGAGTTGCTGGCGGCGGGTGGGGTCGCTGACGAACGTCGCCGCCATCAAATCCGCCAGCATCTCCGGGTCGCGCAGGTCGGAGAGATAGTGATCGACCGTGTCCGGAAATCTCCGGCCGCTCCCTTTGAATTTTGCGTAGAGCTCCAGCACCTGCAGGCCGAGCGCATCGATGTCCTCAAACGCGGCGCCGGGAGTGGAGGTGAGCGGCTCGATTTCGGCGATCGGGAACGGCTCCTCCTGCCGGAAGGCGGTGAAGCGGACACGGCGGAGGCCCTGCAGGACGAGGTTGGAGGTCCCGTCGCCGCGGTCGACGCAGGCGCGGATGAGGCCGGCCGAGGCGATATGGCAGAAATCATCCGCGGAGCTCCAGTCACCGCGCTCCGGTTTGATCAACGCGACACAGAACATGCGATGCTGCGAGAGAGCCTGCGCGAGCATGGCGCGGTAGCGGTGCTCGAAGATGAAAAGCGGCAGGAGCGCATGCGGGAAGAGCAGCGCGCCGGGTAGCGGCATCACCGGGACGGCGTCGGGCAGAGGTAGGTTTTCGTTCATCGCGGCGCTGGTCTCGTCGCAACATATACGCGCCGTGCCGAGCGCGAGATGGTGGAACTTGCACGCGACCGGCCGCGGCCACCTCAGCGCGCGAGGGTGCGCCGAAGTTCCGGCAACGAAAGCTGGCCCGGGAGCATCGCGGTGCCGAGGTGTGCGTAATGCAAGACGGAGCCGTGCTGCGCGAGCAGGATCCTCGAGGTGCGGCCGAGGGCTCCGACGCCCATCGCGCTGAAGGGCAGCCGTTGTTGCTGCGCGAAAGCGGCGAACTCCAGCAGACGCTGCAGTGCAGCGGGTGTGTCGGTGCGGGTCACGAGCTTGAAGACGTCACCGCCTGCGGCTCGCGCCGCTTGCGCCATTTCGCGCAGGCGGGCGACCTCCGGCGTGCGGGTGAATTCGTGGACAGAGATGATGCGCCTCACTCCTCGCTGCGCCGCCTGCTGCAGCACCGGCCGCAGTGCGGTGACGGAGCGGAGCTCGAGATCGACCCACGCGGCGCGCGGCAGAAACCGCAGGAGCAGTCGGCGGCGGCGGGCCGCGGAGAGATCGTGGTGGCCCCCTTCGCGTCCATGCCGCGCGGTGATGAGGAGCCGCGCCGGGAGGGCTCCGAGTTGCTCCGCCAGCTCGCCTAACGAGGGCAGAAGCGCGTCCAGCCGCAGTTCGAAGAGATCGGGCGCACGCCGCAAACGAAGCGCGCGCGCGAGGTCGGCCGGGGAGGCGATCACCGCCACGAGGCGCGGCGGGATGCCGCCGGCTTTGACCGATCCTGCCGCCCTCATATCTTTTTGGTTCGCCACTTGCATCGTTATGGCGAATTCTACCCCCTTCTGATGCTCGCGCGCAGACAAGAATTAAATACGCAACTGCAGCAGATCCTCGACGCGTTTCTGTTCGCATTCGCGCTGGTCTGCGCCTACTGGCTCCGGACCTGGGCGACGGCGTGGTTCGACCTGGAGCAGACGGTCGATCTCTGGTCGAACTATCAATGGCTCCTTGTGGTGGTGATGCCGTTCGGGCCGATCCTGCTCGACCTGCAGGGGTTCTATCAATCGCCGCTCGCGAAGACGAAGTGGAAGTCGTTCATCCAGATCCTGCAGGCGATGGTTTACCTGAGCATCATCGTGAGCGCAGCGGTGATTTTCCTGCGGCTGCCGCTCTTGAATCGCTCGGTGCCGCTGCTGTTCATCGCGCTCAGCGCCATCATTCTGCTGGTCAAGGAGCGAATCATCATCGCGGGCGTGCGCCGGCGGGCTCTGCGTGGCGAATTGCGCGAGCGGATCCTGCTCGCGGGCGTGGCCCAGGATATTGCGGCGCTGGAGGAATCGTTCACCCCAGAGCAGAAGCTGCTGATGGTGATCGCGGACCGGATCGACATCGAGAGGCAACCGCTCTCCGATCTGGTGGAAGCGATGCACAAGCACGCGGTGACGCGGGTGATCTTCGCCGCAGGTCATACCCAATTTAATCGCATCGAGCAGGCGATTGGCGCCTGCGAAGTGGAAGGGGTGCCGGCGTGGCTGGTGGCGAATTTCATCCAGACCTCGATCGCGAAGCCGGATTTCGATGCGTTCGCCGGGCGGCCCATGCTGGTGTTCCGCTCCACGCCCGAGGTCTCGTGGGCGTTGCTCATCAAACGTGTGATCGACTGGTGCGGCGCGCTCGGCGCGCTGGTGCTGTTGGCGATCCCGATGTTGCTGGTCGCGGCGATCGTTCGCGCCACCTCGCGGGGTTCTGCGATTTTCCGGCAGCAGCGCGCGGGGCAGCACGGGAAGCCGTTCACGATGTATAAATTCCGCTCGATGTCGAGCGACGCCGAGCAGCGCCGCGCGGACCTGTTGCCATTTAATCAGATGAGCGGACCCGTCTTCAAGGTCGAGAACGATCCACGCGTGACGCCGTTTGGCCGCTGGCTGCGCCGGACGAGCTT
>JACCZQ010000282.1 GCA_013695905.1 Chthoniobacterales bacterium | reverse complement strand
CCTGGCTGTGATCCCGGAGTTCCGCTGCCGCTGCACTCCGGGCTTCCTTCCGGCGCGCCCTCCGGGCGCTCACCCTGCGCGCTTCATATTCCCTGGTCCCATCACCTCAGCACTGACAAAGCACTAGAGCTGCGGCGCGCGTCCTCAATCTTGCGCGGCCACGGCGCGGCGCGTCCGCGATTCTTATGAGATGAAGTCTCTCTCCTTCCGTGCGCTTGTCATTCTCGCCCTCACCAGCATTTCCGCGGCTGCCGTCGAGCTCGGACCGCCGCCCGCGAAAGCTGCGCTCGAGGCCATCAACGCCGACCATCTCCTCCGCCACATCAAGGTGCTCGCCTCTGACGAATTCGAAGGCCGCGCCCCCGGCTCGAAAGGCGAGGAGCTGACGGTGAAATACATCACCGAGCAATTCAAAGCCGTCGGCCTGAAACCCGGCAACCCCGACGGCACCTACGTCCAGGAGGTGCCGCTCGCCGGCCTCACCGTGCAGCCGACCGCCACCTTCCGCGCCGGCGAGGAGACGATCGCGCCGAAGTTCCCCGATGAATACATCGCCTCCTCCACCCGGCTGCAGGAGGAGATCAAGGTGGAGAACTCCGAGATTGTTTTTGTCGGCTACGGAGTCGTGGCGCCGGAGTATGGCTGGGACGATTTCAAGGACGTGGACGTGCGCGGGAAAACCATCCTCATGCTCATCAACGATCCCGCCATTCCCGATCCGAAAAACCCGGAGCAGCTCGACCCGAAGATGTTCAAGGGAAAGGCGATGACCTATTACGGCCGCTGGACCTACAAGTATGAAATCGCTGCGGAAAAAGGTGCGGCGGCCGCCGTGATCATCCACGAAACCGAGCCAGCCGCGTATCCCTTCTCGGTCCTCTCAAATGGCGCCGCGACCGAGAACTTCGAGATCGACGCTGCGGACAAGAACATGGGAGACGTGGAGGTGCGCTCCTGGGTCACCGTCGAGACGGCGAAGAAGCTACTCGCCGCCAGCGGCCAGGATTTCGAGGCCCTGAAGAAAGCGGCGCTCACGAAAGAATTCCGTCCCGTGCCGTTGGGCGCGACCGCCAGTTTCGAGATCAAACAGAAGATCCGCACCTTCCAGTCGCACAACGTCGTCGGCATCGCTGAAGGAAGCGATCCGAAGGTGAAGGATGAGTGGATCATGTACACCGCGCACTGGGATCATCTCGGGCGGAATCCCGAGCTCGAAGGCGATCAGATTTACAACGGTGCACTCGATAACGCTTCCGGCGTGGCGGCGATCATCGAGATCGCACGAGCGCACCAGAAGCTGCCGAAAGCGACGCGGCGTTCGGCCCTCTTCATGGGGACAACCGCCGAAGAATCAGGTCTGCTGGGCGCAAAATACTACGCCGGGAATCCGCTCTACCCGCTCGAGAAGACGCTCGGCAACATCAATATCGACGGCCTGCCGGCCTGGGGCCGCGCCCGTGACATCGAAGACGTCAGCGACGGCAATTCCACGATGGCTGATGTTCTCGCCGCCGCAGCCAAACGCCGGGACCGCGTCGCCAAACCAAACAGCCGCCCCGAACGCGGCAGTTTCTATCGCGCCGATCACTTCGAGTTTTCGAAGAAGGGAATTCCGGCGGTCTATACGAAGGGCGGGACCGACATGATCGGGAAGTCACCCGAGTTTGCGAAACAGAAGAGCGACGAATATGTCGCGAAACATTATCACCAGCCATCGGACGAAGTGGACCCGGCGTGGGACCTTTCGGGCGCAGTGGATGATGTGCAGCTGCTGTTCGAGGTCGGTTATGCGGTCGCAAATGGCGACGAGTGGCCGAAGTGGAAACCCGGCACCGAATTCAAAGCCGCGCGCGAGCAGATGCTCGGGGGCAAGCCTTAGCGGCACCCGGACGCGCAACAGCCGGGGCGCAGAGCCCCGGCTGTTGCGTTTTCTAAATCTCTTAAGGTGTAGGGGCTGGCGTAGCGGCTCGGTCGCCCGGCATCGTCACGTCCACGTCCGGGACGGTGACGTCCCGCTGCTCGGTGGTGATCTTCGGGACCGTCACTTCCCTCTTCTCGGTCCCGACACTCACGTCCGCGGTGTCCACATCGTACTTCGGCATCTGCCCGTCTTTAACCTCCACTTCAGGCGCCTTGGCTTCCTGCGTTTGCCGCACATTGCATGAGGTGAGTGACAGCGCGATCCCGGCAGCTGCCGTGCAGGCGAGCGCTGTGCGGAAGACTGTCCCGATAGGAGAAATGTCCGTTTTCATCATTGAACAATCGAACGCCGACGCTCCGCTGATTGTCTGCTGCAGGTCGTCAGGCGCGTTTAATGCCGGAAATGGCGCACGCCGGTGAAGATCATCGTCATATCGCGTTCGTCGGCGGCAGCGATCACCTCTTCGTCGCGCACCGAACCACCCGGCTGAATGGCAGCTGTCGCTCCGGCCTCGGCGGCGGCTAACAAGCCATCGGCAAAAGGAAAGAACGCATCGCTCGCGACCGCGCTCCCTTGCAACGACAGCCCTGCTTCCGCGGCTTTCCAGACCGCGATGCGCGAGGCATCGACGCGCGACATCTGCCCGGCACCGATGCCAAGGGTGCGGTCGCGTGCCGCATACACAATCGCGTTCGATTTCACGTGCTTCACCACGCGCCAGCCGAAGATCATCGCGGCCAGTTCCTCGTCGGTCGGCTTCCGCTTCGTCACCACCTTCGTGGCCAGGTCCACCAGCTGCCCCACGTCCTTGTCCTGCACGAGAAGGCCACCACAGACGGAGCGGAGATCCTGCTCCGATTCCGCCGCGGCCCCGGCGGGCAGGCTGCGGATAAGGCGGAGATTCTTCTTCTTCTGAAACAACGCGCGCGCGCGATCGCCGAATTCCGGGGCGATGATCACTTCGCTGAAGATCTCGCTGATCGCCTTCGCCAGCTCCTGGTTGATCGGGCGATTGCAAATAATGATGCCGCCGAAGGGCGCCTGCTTGTCGGTGGCGAACGCCTTCTCCCACGCCTCACGCAGATCCGGGT
>JACCZQ010000240.1 GCA_013695905.1 Chthoniobacterales bacterium | reverse complement strand
CCAGATAGGTGCCGATCGCCGCCAGGATCCAGCGGTAGTCTGCCGCTCCCAGCGCGACGGCCATCTTCGCCCGCTTCTCCGGGTCGTGGAAGACCCAGTAGAGCACCGCCACCGTCACGGTGAGCTGCAGCAGCGTGAGGAGGGTCTTCTTCATGGCCCGAAGTGCTGCTGCCAGATCTCGACGGAGCGGCGGATTTCGTCGGGCGTTTTGCGGGGGCTCATCTCCCAGACAAATAAGCAGTTCTCCGGCAGCAGCGGAACCAGTTTCAGCAGTTCGACGTGGCCGGCGAAGGGCGGCTGGTGATCCTGTCCCGGCCAGACCACGTCCTGCAGGTGACAACCGAAGGCGCGCGGCCCGATCAGGCGCAGCCACTCTTCGTGATCGAGAAAGCCGAGATTCTCCTTGATCTGGATATGGCCGAAATCGTGCCAGTAGCCGGCGAAGGGGGAGTCGAGCTCGTCGAGCAGCGCGGGCAGCTCGCGCTCGTTCGGCATTTCCTCGTAGCCGCGGCGGCCTTCGATGCCGAGGCGGACGTTTTTCTCGCCGGCGTAATCAACGACGCGCCGGAGACATTCGCGCACGCGCTCGAGGTGCCATTTGGCGCCGGCTTCGCGTTTCTTCACCGCGTCGATTTTCTTCCGCACGTATGCGCGCGTGAGATGCTGCCCTTTCTTCACCATCGCGAGCAGCTCATCGGTGATGGGATTCATCGGCACCGCGCCGCAATGCAGCACGATGTAGGGCGCGCCGAGTCGCTCCGCGAAGTCGATCGTCTGCAGCGTCTGCTTCACGGCGCGCTCGCGTTCCTTCGAGGTGCCGGCGGAGAATTGGTAGCAATCGGGCGAGGCATGCAGCACCTCCAGCGGGAGCGGACAGAAATTGTGGAGGCTGCTGAACTTCACCTCGCCCTTCTCGTGCATTTTCTGAATGCCGGGCATAAGCGAGATGCGGGTGCCGTGGCCGAGTTCCACGGTGTCGAAGCCGAACTCGTCTTTGATCTCGCGCAGCATCGTCTCGCCATCCGTATGGCGGCTGGAATTCCAGCAGGTGGAGAACGAGATGGGACGCATGACAGGTGAACGCTAGCCGACCGGTGCGGAGGCGGCAGGCTCCGGCTCCGCCGGCGGCTGTTCTTCGAGCGGGTTCGTGTGTTTCGCCTTCCGCAGGAAGAGGAAAGCCGTGATGGCATAGCAGATCGCGGCGGCGGTGAGAGCGTGGCGCATTCCGACGAGGTCGGCGAAACCGGTGACGATGAGTCCCGCGATCGGCATGAGGCCGAAGAAGCTCAGCCCGAAGACCGCGGAGATGCGGCCGCGGAGATGCGACGGCGCACGCTCCTGCACGATGGTGTTGGCCAGGCCGAAATTTGTCGCCATCCCGACCGAGAGAAGCCCCATCGCGGTGGCGGTGACGGCGAAGCTGCCGGCGAGCGACATTACGAGCACCATCGCGGCGACAGTTCCCACGGCACATTTGATGAACAGGAGACGTTTCCCACGGGCGATGCTGAGGAGGCCGATGGAGCCGGAGAGCGAGCCGATGCCCGACACCGCCATGAGGAAACCAAGGCGGTCAGGACCGAGCTGCAGGATATTTTTGACGTAGAGGGGCAGCATCACGGAGACGACGGGATAGATGAAGATGGTCGTAGCAGCGATCAAGCCGATGAGCGCAAGAATCGTCGGCTCATTCCGGATAAAGCGGACGCCTTCCATCATGCCGCTGCGGCGTTGCTCCTCCTCCTCGGCCGTGCCGCGTTTGCGCGCTGGAATGGAGAGCATCGCGATGATAAGCGCGAGGAAGGTGAAGGCGTTCGCGAAAAAGGCCGTGGCTGCTCCCCAGCGTGCGACGATGATCCCGGCGACCGAAGGCCCGATCAGACGCGAGCCGTGAAAGACGGAGCGATCGAGTGCAATGGCGGTTGCGATCTCATCTTTCTTCACCAGCTCCGGAACGAGCGCGTTGATGGCGGGCATCTCGAAAGCAATGCAAACTCCCAGGCCCGCTGCCAGCAGGACAACATGCCAGACGTGAACGCGTCCGGTGTAAACAAGCATGCCAAGAACGAGAGCCAGAATTGTCTGCACGATTTGCGTTGC
>JACCZQ010000230.1 GCA_013695905.1 Chthoniobacterales bacterium | reverse complement strand
GAAGAAGCAAAGTGGATCTGGCCCACCAGTTCATCGGGGCGGCGTGCAATATCAAGCGCTGGCTCAGACTGCTGGCGCGTGAAATCCAGGAAAAGGCTCCCGAAAGCTCTCCTCCCTCAGGTGGTGGGGGAGTGGAACTGGCCTTTTGCGGGTAAGACCTGCGCGCCGTCGCAGCTTTCTGTGGCAGGGAGCGCAGCGCCACCACCTTGCTCCTCAAAATCAACCCGCCTGCACAGACTCCGGGCCACGCTTTTCTTTTCTACCTTTCGACTGCCAGCGAAGAGCCGGGGGTTTTTCAGCCGAATCAATGTTTAGACGCGACCCCGACCACCCGACCCTTTCCCCCGGTGATGCCGGCTTTATCGAGGACTTCCTGGGCGATCTTGCCGTTTTTCGAAAGCTTTGTCCCGGGCTAGTCGTAGTGAGTCCACATGCGAACAATCTTAACGGTGCGTTCGGCCTCATAGACTTGATAGACCAATCGGTGCTGGATATTGATCCGCCGCGAATATGCCCCGGCCAAATCACCTACCAGTTTCTCGTACGGCGGAGGGTTTTGGAAAGGGTCTCTCGCCATCACGTCGAGGAGGCGTTGAGCGTGCGATTTGAGATTGGAGGACGCGATCCGTTTGGCGTCCTTCCGAGCTTGCCGCGTGTAGACGATCGACCATCTCACCAGCCGGGATTGCCAAGGGATTTGGAGAGCGGTTCGGCCATGCCCTTGCGGATGGAGTCGCGCATTCCGGGAATGGAGAGGAGGAAGAGTGTCTCCTGAATGCTGCGCCAATCGGCCTCCGACACGAGCACGGCATTGGAGCGTTTGCCCGTAATCTGGATCGGCTCGTGCGAATCGGCGGCTTCGTCCAGAAGCTGATAGAGCTTGGAGCGGGCCTGGGTGACGGGCAGGGAAGTCATGGCCGAAGCGTGCGTGAAAGCGTCCGCTTCGTCAAGCCTCCAACTGTCCATGCCGGCAATTGGAAGTTCCAGCTCCGCCGTTCTCGATATTTTGTCGGCCATCGGTTAGGGTCTACGCGTGAAGCTAGCGAGTTTCGACGCAATACATTCTATACACTATTGTCGGCTCGCACGACATCTGGGGTCAGTCCCCGGGTCAGTCCCCGACATCTGGGGTCCTAAGGAAAGCGTCATTTCGGGGCGTGCAGAAGGCGGTTTAGGTTGCGTCCAGGTTTATCATTAATCTCAGGCGATGGCGTGCGAGACGGCGGTGGTGGCGAGCGCCGTCGGCGGAATCAAGGAAGTGGTGGTCGATGCGAGACCGGGTTTCTGGTGCAGCTGGATCAGATGACGGAGAGCCCGTTCGAACCGAAGGATCCGGAGCAGTTCGCGCGCGACCTGGCGGCGCGGATCAACTAACTGATGGCGAACCCGGAGCTGCGGGAGCGATTTGGCCGCGCCGGGCGGAAGCGGGCGGAGGAGAAGTTCAGCTGGAGCGCAATCGCGCAGGAGACGCGGGAGCTTTATGATTGGCTGCTGGGTCAGCGCGGAAGCGGCGCACCGCCAGCCACGGGGTGACACTCGCGAGAAAGCTGCCACTGTAGGGCAGGGGCTATGTTTGTAGATCGGATCAAAGTCATGGCGCAGGCGGGGAATGGCGGCCGTGGCTGCGTGAGTTTTCGGCGCGAGAAGTTTGTGCCGCGCGGTGGTCCGGATGGGGGCGACGGTGGGCGCGGAGGGGACATTATTCTGCGCGCCGATGTGCACACCGATAACCTCGCCTCTTTGTTTTACGAGCCGATCATCAAGGCGAAATCCGGGGAGCACGGGATGGGGAAGAAGATGCACGGGAAAGGGGCGCCCTCTAAGATCGTGAATGTGCCGATCGGCACCGTCGTCTATCGAACCGCGGCGCCGAAGCCGCGGGTGGAGGATGAGGACGGGCTCCTGGTGGAGGATGACCCTGAGCCGGTGAGTGATGAGGGAACAGACGGTGACTTCGACAGCGAGTCGCCCGAAGACGGCGGTCATAGACCGCCGCTACAGGATCAACCGGCCTTCGAGGATCAGATTGCGGATTTAGCGGAGGAGGGTCAGGAGTTTGTCCTGTGCGCGGGCGGGAAAGGCGGGAACGGGAATGTGCACTTCAAGAGCGCGCGGAACCGTGCTCCCATCCAATACACCGATGGCGAGCCGGGCGAGCAGGGGCACTTCCTCCTGGAATTGCGCACCATCGCCGACGCGGCGCTGGTCGGTTACCCGAACGCTGGCAAATCGACGCTGCTCGGTGCGATCTCAGCCGCTCATCCGAAGGTGGCGGCGTATCCCTTCACGACGCTGCGCCCGAGCGTTGGGGTGGTGGCGCTGAATGATTATCGGCGCGTCACCGTCGCAGACATTCCGGGATTAATCGAAGGCGCGCACCGCAATGTCGGGCTCGGGCACGATTTTCTCCGTCACATCACCCGCTGTCGCGTGCTCCTCTTTGTGTTGGACACCGGCGGGAGCGAAGGGCGCCATCCGATCGAGGACCTGCAGAATCTCCGCCGCGAGATCGATCTCTACGATGAGCGGCTGTCGCAGCGCCCCTGGTGCATCATTGCTAATAAAATGGATCTCCCCGAGAGCGCCGAGAACCTCGCGCAGCTGCAGGTGCGGTTCCCCTCAGTGCCGCTGGTGCCGGTCACCGCCGAGAAAGGCCAGGGCCTCTCCGAGTTAAAGGAACATCTCGGAAAATGGTTGATTGACGACATGCCGAGAAACAACGCAATCTCCGTGGAATCAGCCGCGCTGGCCGCTTCAGAATAAGCGGTGGACAAGGTGCAGCAGCCCCCTGACAGTCACGACTTTTCATGCCCGAACGAACTGTAGCGAGTTACTGCACCACCTTCCTGAAGGCGGAGATGCTTCATATTTACCGGCAGGTTTCCTCCCTGCAGGACTACCGGACGTTCGTGATGACGAAGTCGCTGCAGAATCCGGAACGCTTCCCGTTCCCGGATGTGGAGCTAATCCCGGAGCCGCGCATGAATCCACTGCGGCACGGGTGGTTGAAGTTTGTGAAGCGGCAGCCGCCGATCCTTTACCGCGGTGAATACCAGATGCTCGCGTCGCTGCTGGAGCGGCGTGGTGCTGATCTGATGCACATCTATTTCGGTCATACGGGCGTGCACCTGCTGCCGTTTATCGAGCGGTGGGACAAGCCGTGCGTCGTTTCCTTTCATGGCGCGGATGTGGCCGCGAAGAAGGACATCCGCGATTATGGCCGGAAGCTGAAAAGCCTCTTCCAGGCGGTGCCGCTTGTGTTCGCCCGCTCTCAGTCGTTGGCCGATCGGCTCATCACCCTCGGCTGCCCGCCCGAGCGGTTGCGGATCAGCCGGACCGGGTTGCCGCTGCGCGAGTTTCCGTTCGTGCGCCGGGAGGCGCCGGTGGATGGCCGCTGGCGACTATTGCAGGCATGTCGGTTGATCCCGAAAAAAGGAGTGGCGACCACCCTCTGCGCCTTTGCGATTTTCCAGAAGGAATTCCCGAAGGCGGAGCTCTGGATCGCCGGCAAGGGGCCGCTGCAGGCGCACCTCGAGGAGCTGGCGGAGGAGCTCGGGATTGCCGGGAAAGTGCATTTCCACGGATTCCTGACGCAGGAGGAACTCGTCGATCTCTACGCGCAGTCGCATCTCTTCATCCATCCGAGCGAGACACCGCCGGACCAGAACCAGGAAGGTATCCCGAATTCGGTTCTCGAAGCCATGTCCACCGGCCTGCCGGTGCTCGCCACCCGTCACGGCGGCATCCCCGAAGCGGTGGAGCATGGGCGCGGCGGATTGCTCGTGCAGGAGCGGGATTTTGAAGCGCTCGCTACGTCGATGAAGGAGATTACCCGGTCGCCGGTCGCGTTCCGCGAAATGGGCCTGCTCGGCAGCAGCTACGTCGCGGCAAATTTCGAGCAAAGTGAGCAGATCCGGCAGCTGGAATTACACTACGAAGAAGCGGTGCGGCTCTCCCGCGCCCGTCAGCCGATCGCCATTCCGACGAGCGAACGCGTCCCGAAAGCGTTCGCCGAACAGGCTGCTGTGAAATAGCTGCCGCGCGTGGAAACGCTCGTTAGGGTAGCGCTGAGAAAATTTCGGAAAGTCTCTTGTCAAGCTGGCCAAAACGGCTTTGGTAAGCGCCGCAGAGCACCCCGCATGCGAGTGCCCGGCCGATGCGGCTGGCGCAGCTCGGGTTACCGGCGGGCTGCTGCGCCACCACCCATTTATTGCATGCCGTTTCGTTTTTACTTCCGCCTGCTGCTGCCCCTGCTCGTGCTTGGGTTCCTCGCGACGGGCAGCGTTCTGCAGGCGGCGCCGGTCAGCCCCGGCCAAATCGAAGCCGGGCACGACGCTCATCATGATGAGCATCACACACTGCCGCTCAAGCCGGCCGAGCTTTTCCATATCGGGAAATTCACGATCACGAACTCGATGGTCGTCACCTGGGGCGTGGCGGCGGGTCTTATCTTTCTGGCCCAACTGGCGACGCGGAACATCAAGCCCGTTCCGACCGGTCTGCAGAATTTCTGGGAGTGGATGGTCGAGAGTCTCTACAGTTTTCTCGAGGGCATGATCGGGCCGGACCTGGTG
>JACCZQ010000182.1 GCA_013695905.1 Chthoniobacterales bacterium | reverse complement strand
GCAGATCGCTGCCGCCACGCCACGGGCTGAGTCCCGTATCTGCGACGCGCCAGACTAAATCCCGCCGCGCATGCCACGGCTGCGGTCGCCCGGGCCGTAGATCCCAACCGCGCGACGCCAGGACGCTTTCAAGGCCGGCCGGGCCCGCGCCCATGGCACTACCTTGTTCGCCTCCGAAGCCTCGTAGTCCCGCTGCAACTCCGGCTCGACCTCCTCGTATTCCCGGTCCGGGTACTTCCTCAGCCCTTCGTACCCGGCACGATACGCCGGCCCATATTGCTCGTAGGTGGAGTTCTCATCCGCCCACTCCTGCTCCGAGTGATGCTCCCGCCAGTATTTGTCCTCGACGGTGGGATCGATCGCCTCGGCCACGCCTTTGCCCGCGTAGCCACCAGCCACGCCTCCGATCACCGCTCCTACGGCCGCGCCCACCGGCCCGCCGACCGCTGCACCGACCGCAGCGCCGGTCAGGCCGCCACCCGCCGCACCGACGCCGGTCGCGACCGGCCGTGCGCCTGGCGCACCGGTCAGCGGATCGGGGTTCTTGTTCGGATCATTTGTCGTCGTTTCCTCGTCCATGTGCTTGCTCCTTTTGGTTGAATTCTTTCTTCACAAAGAATTCGCCGTTGCTTCGGGCCACGGTCGCCGTGTGCAGGAGCCTCGTTCGAAAATCGCGGTGCCACACCCCTGCACCCTGGGCTCCACCGATGGCTTCACTTGAGAGGCGCAAAGGCGGGGCGAGTTACGAACCAAGGGTATGATAAATCCGAACGGTGAAGATTTTACGCAGAATAAGCCAATTGGCTCGACGAGTCCGGCAGGTGAGCAGATGCCTGGTACGACCTCTGGCCCCAGCAGCATGGGTGGCGCGAGCAGCACCGGTGGCGGCAGCAGCACGGGCGGCACCAGCACGCCGAGCCGTTTCCAGGATGTGACCGGCAGAGTCTCGGAGGCGGCGAGTGGCGCCTGGCAGCAGACGCGGCAAAGCGCGGGCACGGCACGCGAGAAGACCGAGTTTTTTCTTCGCGAAAATCCAGTGCCGACGGTGATCGGCGCCCTCGCGATCGGGCTCGCGATCGGCCTGGCGATTCGCTACGCCTCCGAGCACGAGCGCGAGACAGAGGTGAAGTCGCCGTTCGGCGACATCAATCTCGGGATGCTTTCGCTGCCCTTCCTCTGGCCATTCTTCAAGTCGGTGCAACGCCGCGTCGAAGACGGCTCCGAGGCTGTCAAAGACGGTGTCGATCGGCTGAAGCACGTGGACGTGAATCAATACGTGAAGCCGCTCCGCAAGAAGTGGCGGAACTGGACGAACTAGGCGCCCACGAGGCGCAGCGACACAGCCGGCGCTGACGACAGGCGCCGCCGCAAAAATCAGTCACAGCAGGCGCTCATCCCGGTGAGCGCCTGCTGCGCAATTACGCGCATTCGCCCATTGAACGGATGCAGCTTTCGCCCCACTTTAGGCGCCCATGGCGATTTCTGTGTCCGGCCGCCCGAGCTGGCAGCGTAATCCGCTGTTCAAATTCTTCGCGTCCGTAAAGCTCGCGGTCTTTCTGCTGGGGGTGATCATCGTCGCCAGCATCGCGGGCACGATTTGGGAATCGAGCCTCGATGCGAAGGTGGCGCGCGCCTACGTCTATGACGCGCCCTGGTTCAACCTCTGGCTGCTCATCCTCGTCGCGAATCTCGCCGTCTCCGCAATCTCGCGGTGGCCCTGGAAGAAGCACCACGTCGGTTTTCTCGTCACGCATCTCGGGATTATCACGCTGCTCTTCGGCTCGCTCATCGGGCGCATCTGGGGCATCGAAGGCACGATCACACTTTTCAAAGGCGACCCGCCGAGCAATCGCCTCCTCATCGATGAGCGCCAGCTGCGCGTCCGCGACACCGACGGGATGGTGAAAGGGTTTCCGGCAGAATTCATCAACCGCAAGCCGACCCCGGAACGTCCGAAGGACCTCGGCCCGCTCGCTTCCGGCGCCCGGCTCAGCATTGTCGATTACGCGCCGGCGGTGGAAGGGAAGTTGAACCCGCGGCCGATGACGGAAGGCGGCTCGCCCGCGGTGTATTTTACCGTTCGCACCGCGATGATGGGGCAGCAGCTCGATGGCTGGTTGCTCGCCGATGACGCGCACGAGGGACACGGCACCTTCAATCTCGCAAACCTGGCGACGATCGACTTCAAGCGCGGCACCGCACCACCGGCTCCCGAGCCCGCCACGCCGGCGGAGAGCAGCACCGGCCAGCCTGTGGCGGGAGAAACCGAGTTGGAGGAGTCGATCTTCGCCTTCACCAAAGCGCCAGACCAGCAGGTGGGGCGGGTCGCGAAAGGCGGCAGCGTCGGCGCGAAAGTGGTGCTGTCGCAGCCGGAGAACGGCACGCAAGGCCAGGTG
>JACCZQ010000179.1 GCA_013695905.1 Chthoniobacterales bacterium | reverse complement strand
TTTGCTGATCATCTTCTGTTGTGAACGGTCTCATGCAAGACGCCCGATCCGGCCCGAATCCATTACCGCCCGACCGCATGTCGGCGGACGAACGCCTCGATGAACTCGCACGGATTCTTGCGACGGGGCTGATGCGTATTCTTGCGGAACTGTCAACGGCGGAGTAAAATCCGGCCAATGGGCGGAGTAAAACCAGGCCACTTGTGGCGCGCTCATGAGAGCGCCGGGAGGGCGTAGCCCGAGCGGGGTTCTCAGGTGTGCGCGGCGATGTTTCGAGGGACGTCAGCCGGCCTTTCGGGCTCGGCTTTGAGCGAGACGATAGCTGTCGCCATTCATCTCGAGAATGTTGACGTGGTGGGTGATGCGGTCGAGAAGCGCGCCGGTCAGACGCTCCGACCCGAGCGTCTCGGTCCATTCGTCAAACGGAAGATTGCTGGTGATCAGGGTGGCACCCCGTTCGTAACGTTGCGAGATCAGCTCGAACAGCAGTTCCGCGCCGGTCTTGGAGAGCGGCACGAAGCCCAGCTCGTCGATGACAAGGAGCTGGTAGGCGGCCATCTGTTTCTGGAAACGCAGCAGACGCCGTTCGTCGCGCGCCTCCATCATCTCGCTGACCAGCGCGGCGGCCGTGGTGAAGCCGACGGACACGCCCTTCTGGCATGCTGCCAGGCCGAGACCGAGCGCAACATGGGTCTTGCCCGTGCCGCTCGGGCCGAGCGCAATGACATTCTCGCGACGCTCGATCCACTCGCAACGGGCCAGTGCCAGAACCTGCATCTTGTTGAGCTTCGGGATGGCAGCGAAGTCGAAGCTGTCCAGGCTTTTGACGACCGGGAACCTTGCCGCCTTGATGCGGCGCTCGACCTTTCGTCGGTCTCGTTCGATCATCTCCCGTTCGCAAAGTCGGGTGAGGTATCCGACATGATCGACGCCCTCGGTGGCGCATAGCCGGGCCAGCTTCTGATACTCGCGTTGGAAGGTCGGAAGCTTGAGGGTTTTGAGGTAATGGGAGAGTAGGATCTCAGGCACTTCAGCGCTCATGCCGCTTCCTCCCCATGGGCAGAAAGCAGTCGCATATACGCCTTCGCCGATGTCGTCTCGACGGTCGCCCTCGGCAGATATGGGTAGATGGACAGGTCTAGTCGCGGTGGCCGGCGTTCCACCCGGCAAAGGATCAGATGTTTGACGGCGTCGAAGCCGATTGCTCCGAGCTGGAGAGCCTGCTTGACCGCCGCATGCAGATCGGCGAGTTCGAAGCTTTCCAGTAGGCGAAGAACCTGCACGTACTCACGCCGGCCATGCTTTGCCATACGGCCTTCCATCAGGCGGCGCAGCGTGGCGAACTCTTCGGGCAGATCCCAGCCCTGGAGAGGTGCAGCCTGATCCAGCGAATTGGTCTTCCGCTCGATCAGCGGCAGGTAATGCAGAGGATCGAAGATGACGTCTTCTCGCTCCCAGCTACGCGGATGGCGGGCGATGATCTCGCCGCGGCAGCCGATCACCACTTCGTCGACATAGCCCCGGACCCAGGCATCCTGATGACCCCAGGCGACCGGGACCGAATAGTCGTTGGTCTTGTAGCGTACAAGCGCCTGGGCCGTTACCTTGGCGCTGGCCTGGTCACATGCGTCGAAAGGCGACGGCGGCAAGGAACACATGGCCGCCAGATCCCGCTGCAGCCGTTCTCCGATCGTCTCGTTCTCACCCCGCAGCCTGTCGCGCTGGCGCTTGCGGCATTGTTCTTCCAGCCAGGTGTTGAACGCTTCCCATGTCGCGAACTGCGGGATCGGCACCATGAAGTTGCGGCGGGCATAGCCGACGAGCCCCTCGACACTGCCCTTGTCATTACCCTTGCCCGGCCGACCATAGCGGTCCCGGATCAGGTAATGGGAGAGGAAGCCGCTGAACATCGTCGCCCGCTTGCGCGTGCCGTCCGGCAATATCTTCGCCACCAGGCATCGATCGTTGTCGTAAACGATCGACTGCGGTACCCCGCCGAAGAAGGCGAACGCATGAATGTGGCCGTCGACCCAGGCCTCCGACACAGCCGCCGGGTAGGCACGCACATAGCAACCATCGCTGTGCGGCAGGTCGAGCACGAAGAAGTGCGCCTTCCGCTCTACCCCACCGATGACGACCATCGCCTCGCCGAAATCGGCCTGCGCATGCCCTGGCGGATGCGACAGCGGCACAAACACCTCCTGGCGACGCTGATCCCGCGCGCGCATGTAATCCTTGATGATCGTATAGCCGCCGGTGAACCCGCATTCGTCGCGAAGACGGTCGAACACCCGCTTGGCCGTATGGCGCTGCTTGCGCGGCACCTTCAGGTCTTCCTCCAGCCAATGATCGATGGTCGAAACGAACGCATCCAGCTTCGGCCGTCGGATCGGTGAATGACGCTGATAGCCCGGCGGTGTCGAATACGACATCATCTTGGAGACGCTGTCGCGCGATATGTTGAAATGCTTTGCAGCCTGACGACGGCTCATCCCTTCCGAGCAAGCCAGTCGAACCTTCAGATAAAGTTCCACGGTGTAGATCCCCAAGCCCTCCTGCATTCGTCGCAGAAGGCAAATAGGTGGCCGGGTTTTGCGCCGCCCGAAGCGGGACCATCCCGCCGCTACCGTGGACTAATTTTGCACCGCCGCTCCCA
>JACCZQ010000165.1 GCA_013695905.1 Chthoniobacterales bacterium | reverse complement strand
CTCAGATGCACCGCCATCACGTGACCGGCATACGGGACGCTGCCGGGGCGTGGCACTGATGACGTTGCTTCGACCATGCCGGTGATCTGCACCTGCTCGCCCGGAGCGGGGGTGTAGAAGCGGGATTCGGCGGGGGTGCCGAGCTGCAGATCGAGGAGTTTCCAATTTCCAAACGCCAGCTCGCGGGCGGCGAATTGCCAGATCACCAGTTTTTTGCCGGCGAGGCGATCGCGGCCGCGGGCGAGCTCGTTCGCGAGCATCTCGCGCGTGGCGAAGGCGCCGTCGCTGTTCCGCAGGATGGCGTCGAGCGGGCGACCACCGAGCGCGACGCTGAGGTGCTCCACGAAGCCGGCGCTTTCGTCCCAGCCGAGCGCCTCCTGCGAGTAGATGTTTGCGAAGCTGTCGCCGAGCACCAGCACGTCGGCGGCGGGATCGGGGCGCCACAAGGTGTCGCCGGTGGTGATTTGCCGGATGGTGATTTTTTTGCGGCCGATAGAGTTGCTGATCCGGCGGCAGCTTCAGCATGCGTGCGATGTCGCCGACGCCGCTGAGTTCCCTCGGGAGCAACGTCGGCGGGGTGGCGTTACTCGGCGGCAGGTTCAGAAACGCGGCGAGCTGTTGCGCCACGTGCTCCATCGCGTCGGGAGTCCAGTGGGTGTCGGTGGTGAGGTATTGGCGCGCGGTGCCTTTGCGCGCGGTGAGGAGCGGTGCCGGATCAAAGACGCGAACGCCAGCTGCGGCGAGGCGTTGTTTCCATTCGTCGCGAGTCGCTCGTGTCGTTTGTCTATGAGGTGAAGCGGGTGATCCGTGGTCAATATTCAGACGACGCAGGTGCTGGTGATGCACCCGTCGCACATCGCGCTGAAACGGCAGCCGCTGGAGAAATACAAGGTCGGGCGGCACTATAAACTGCGGCTGGAGCCGATGGAGGGCTCCACCTGGGAGACGGCGAAAATGCGGGACGAATCGGGCCAGATTAACCTGCAGCCGTTCATCCGCGCCGAGGACAAACGCAAACATCCGGGCACCGCCAGCTCGGCCGGCACCCGATGATCCGCTCGCTCATTGCACTGCTTGCGCTGGTCTTGTGTGTCAGTTGTTTGTTCCTGGTGACGAACGGGAAAGCAGCGCGAACGACTACCGCGACAAAACGCGCACCGCTCCCGCAAGTGGATCGGGTGCTGTTCATCGGGGATTCGCTCTCGGTGGGGCCGTTCGGCGAATCGATCCAAGGGCAGCTCGCGCAGCGCTTCGGGGTTAGCAACGTGGCGGCCTACGCCTCCTGCGGGTCGTCGCCGGAACATTGGCTGCAAAGCACGCCGGTGTTCTGGACGAAGTGCGGCTACCGCGAAAGCACACCGACGCGGGCGCCCGTGATGACGCAATTCTCCAATGGCCGGCCGCCGCGTCCGCGCGCGACGCCGAAGCTCGAGACACTCGTCCGGCGCCATCGCGCCACCATCGTGGTGGTGCAGTTCGGGACGAATTGGATGGATCGCAATCTCACGGAGGCGCAGATGAGTTCCATCATTGACCGCTTCGTGGCGGCGGCACGAAGTGGGCCGGTGCGGCAGATTATCTGGATCGCGCCGCCGGATCATTCCGCGCTGTCGAAGCGACAGGGACGGATTCACCAATTGATCCAGCAGGGAGCGCAGCGGCGGCGTTTTGAGGTCATCGACTCGCGGCAGGTGACGCGCTATGTGCGTGGGCAGACTGGTGGTGATGGCATTCACTACAACACCGCCTCCTCCCGCGTCTGGGCGCAGGGAATTCGCGACCGGCTTGATGCGAAGCTCTCGATGCGGAGCGGTGGTGCGCCGGCTCGGCGGTAAGCGTGGTTCGCGGCGGCGGCTTCACTTACTTCTTGTCATGTTGAGCGCAGCGAAACATCTCTGACTTTTGCGGGCACTCAGCGCCTGGTGCCGGAGAGAGTCAGAGATTCCTTCGACAGACTCAGGACAGGCTCTTCGCTGCGCTCAGGGTGACAATTTGAGGGGGAGCATCACGCCGCCGGAAGCGCGCGCGTGCGGTAGTTTGCCACGAAATCTTTCCGGAACGCACCAAAGGTGCCGTTCTCAATCGCGGAGCGGGTGCGGCTCATCAGCTCCAGGTAGAAATGGAGATTGTGCAGCGTGATCAGCCGTAGTCCCAGAATCTCCTCCGCCTTGATCAAATGGCGGATGTAACCGCGCGAAAACTCCGAGCAGCAGTAGCAGGTGCAGCCTTCCTCGATGGGCCGTTTGTCGAGGATGTACTCCGCGTTCTTGAGGTTCAGCGTGCCCGCGGCGGTAAACGCGGTGCCATTCCGCGCGATGCGCGTCGGCAGCACGCAATCGAACATGTCCACGCCGCGCGCGATGAGCTCGAGCATCTGCGGCGGAGTGCCGAGACCCATGCAGTAGCGGGGTTTGTCTGCTGGCAGAAACGGCTCCGAGTTCTCCACCGCCAGCATCATCTCCGGCTCCGGCTCGCCCACGCTGACGCCGCCGATCGCATACCCATCGAAGCCAATTTGCACCGTGGCCTCCGCCGCCTCCCGTCGCAGATCGGCAAACGTGGCGCCTTGCAC
>JACCZQ010000141.1 GCA_013695905.1 Chthoniobacterales bacterium | reverse complement strand
TCGATTGGCGCGCCGATCTGCAGGATCGGTTGATCCGCGACTACATCACGCCCGACAAGTTCGCGGAGCTTTGCAGCCGCCACGGCATCACGCCCGAGACGACCTGCATCTTCTATGGCGACAAGGGGAACTGGTGGGCGACTTACGCGCTGTGGGCGTTTCGGCTTTTCGGGCACGACAAGGTGAAGGTGCTGAACGGCGGCCGCGACAAATGGAAAGCGGAGGGCCGCTCGATGACGCGGGAGGTGCCGAAGTTTCCGCGCACAAACTACCCCGTGCCGGCGGAGCGGCGGGATGCGGAGATTCGCGCATTTGCGGAGGAAGCGCTGCAGCAAAGCAAAGCCGGGAAGCCGTTGATCGATGTCCGTTCGCCGGGCGAATTCCGCGGCGAGATCACCCACATGCCGGAGTATCCGCAGGAGGGTGTGCTCCGCGGCGGCCATATTCCGGGCGCGAAGAGTGTGCCGTGGAAAACCGCCGTAAACGACGACAGCACGTTCAAGTCAGCCGCCGAACTGGCAAAAATCTACCTCGACGGCTGCGACTTGAAACCGGGCGTGGAGACGATTGTCTATTGCCGGATTGGCGAGCGGTCGAGTCACACCTGGTTCGTGCTGACGTATCTGCTCGGGCTGGAGAATGTGCGGAATTACGACGGATCGTGGACGGAGTGGGGGAACCGCGTCGGAATGCCAATCGAGCGCAGCAGCTGAGCAACGTTCCACATCTACCTGCGGCGATGCGCGCCTGTAGCTGCGGCGCTGTGCGCCGCACGGGTATAGGCTCACGTGCGCACGAGTGGCCCACACATACCCGTGTCGCCCGCAGGGCGACAGCTACAGGGCGGCTCCGCATGACATCTGCACAGGTGCCGCTTATCTGTTAACGCAGTGAGCTATCCCCCGAAACTCCATTCCATCATCGAGCTCTTTGAGATGCTGCCGGAGGTGGAGCGCCGCGAGACGCTTGTCTCATATGCCGATAGCGCGAAGAAGCAGGAGCCGCGCGAAGGTGAGCAGTTCGTGCTCGAGGATGTGCGGAAGGATGAGGAATGCGCGGATACGGTGGGCGTGTACCTGCAGGTGGATGACGAAGGCAAGGCGCACTTTCGCATGACGCTCGGTCCCGAAGTGCAAACGCTCACGCGCGCGATGACGGCGATTCTTTGCAAAGGCCTCGATGGCGCGACGCCGCAGGAGATTCTCGAGCTGCCGAGCGACTTCGTCACCCGCATCGTCGGGGAACAGCTCGTGCGCGTGCGGAGCCAGACGACGTATTACATCCTCACGCGGATGAAGGGCGTTTGTAAGGTTTACCTGGATCGCCAGCGCAGGATGGCTTCCGCGGCGTAATTTCCGGCAGTGTTGTTGCTGTTCTCAAATCGGGAACACCAACGTGCGCCCATAAGAAGGTCGTCGCTGCGACTGACGATGGTTGTAGATGGAACGAGGTTTTTTCGTTTGCATGAGAAATTAAAATGCCGCACCGCCGGGTGTCGGAAACGCTGCGTAAGTCTGAGCGGAAGTGTGAGATAGCGCCAGGACTCGGTGGGGAGATGTATGTGCGGAATTGCGAGGTTTCGCTGCCGCCCTGGCGCCCTAACTCACGCGTGGAGCCACTGTTAACAAACAGGAGCAACCCGCGCGCGGAACCGGTGCTCTCGCGACGGCCGGTTTGAATAATTCACGGCCGGAACGCGACTAAATACTCATATGAAAACATTCACGAGTCTATTAATCGGCTGTTCGCTGGCGCTCGCGGGAGCGGCGTTTGCGCAAGAGCCGGAAGAGGAGGCGTCGCCCGCTAAGCGCGGCGGCAAGAAACAAGAGGCGCAGACGGAACCCGGCGAGAGTGGCAACGCGAAGGCGAAGAGCCGCGGCAACGCCGGGAACGCAGGCCGGCAGCAGGCAGCCGAGGCGCAGCAGCAGGGCGCCGCAAACGCCCAGAGCGGGCAGGACCGCGGTAAACCCGGCAAGGGTCGAGGCGGTGCGACGTCGAACCGCGGTGCTGCCAGTGATGCCGGAATGAGCGGTGCCACTGAGACCACCGAAACAAGCACACCGGAAAGCAGCGGAACAGCCAGCAGCGCGACAGGCCGCCAGACGCAACAATCACGTGGCAGCGGAAAAGAGCGTGGCGCGAAGGCGACAGCTTCTCCGGCACGCGCAGCGGCCAGCGAGACGCCGGCAAGCGGAACCGACACCGCGACGACCGAACCGACAGCCGCCACCACGACAGCAACGGCAAGCGCAACTCCAGCAAGCGCAACTGCGTCACCGAGTGAAAGCGTGGCAGCAGCAAGCGCAACTGCGTCACCGACTGCCAGCGTGGCAGCAGCGACCGCGCCGGACTCATCTCCGGGCGCAAGCGAAGCGACCCAAACCACCGGCCAGACCACAACTGGAGCGGCCGTGAAGAAACCGGAGCCCCAGGTGGTGCAACAGGTCGAACAGCAGTACTCCACCTTCCGCGCCGAGCCTCGGCCGCAGCAGGTTCCGACGGTAACGTTTCAACAGAACTACCGGATCCAGGGAGTGGAGCAGTGGCAGGGTCCCCAATACGAAGTTTACCGCTCCTACCGTCCGGAACGGCACGATGCACAGTACTACCGCTCGCGCTACAGTCGCGTCGAGCTGGTTGGTGGTGGCTATTACTACTTCAACAACGGCTACTGGTATCCGGCCTGGGGTTATAGCCCGCAGCACGAATACTACGCCTATGACGCGCCGATCTACGTCGGCAAGCGCGCTATGCCGCCCGATCAAGTCATCGCGAAGGTGCAGGCCGTGCTGCAGCGGATGGGCTACTACAAGGGGGAAGTGGACGGATTGCTCGGACCACTGACCCGTCGCGCGCTGACGGCGTACCAGACCGACAGCGGCTTGATCCGGACAGCAGTGATCGATGAGCCGACGCTGGATGCGCTCGGCATGAGCTAACGGCAGGTAATAACAGTTGGGTTGAGAAGCCGCCGGAGCGCAATGCTCCGGCGGCTTTTTCGTTTCAACTCCTGGCTGCTGCGGCGAAGGTCATCCGAGGTGGCCAAGCGTGCCTGATCACCGGCTGCGGGCAGACGCCTGCTCTCCGTTTTAACGAGGAGTTGCAGGGATTGTTTCCGTCTCCTCAGCTCGTGAGGTCGCCGGACGGAGCGGCTGCGCAAGAAGTCACCAGCTCACCAGCGCGTTGCCCGCCTTGTCGCGGTTCACCTTGGTCCCGACGAGTCGCAGGAAAACAAAGTCGCTCCCCACCTCCTTCAGAATCTGTCCGTAAACAGTGAACTCCCCCACCGTGTCCAGGCTGCTCGGGAAGGCCTTGAACGCCGGCACATCGGCGGTTGAGACCATCACCTGAATGTAATCGAAGTTCTCCCGCGCCCCGCGGTTGTAGCGCCAGATGGAGCCCTGATGCCACGTCGGCTTCACGTGCCGGATCTTCGCGTGCCGGTAATGAAACCGCACCCCCACAAACTGCCGCAGCGGCGGCTCTGCGTTCTTCAATTCCTGCATGTCGTAGACACGCACACGCCGCCACGCCTCCGCCGGAATTCGCTGCGCGGCAAACACGCCGCCGCTGCTCCCCAGCAAAACCAACAACACGACAAAGAGCAGTCGCCGCAGAGAAAAACACGCGCGCATTCCGCCACAGAAAATCACAACTCGTCCGCCAGACGCGAGGAGAAACCTGCGCCCGTGAATCGGCCGCCGCAGAGTAGCGGAAGCTTTCAGCTGGCGTTGCCCGCCGCCATCCTGGCGCAAGCTGGAAGCTCGCACTACCTCCCCACCGCACCCTTGTTCATCCGCCGCGATACACGTAGAGTCGAGCCGCTTGAAATCGCCCCTGCTCGTTCTCGCTCTGTTCCTCTGCTCGCTTGTGGTGCCGCCTGCCATCGCGCAGGGGCCGCCGCCCGTCATGGGCGACTCCAGCGGCCTCGATTTTAAACAAGCCGGCCTGCTCGCGATCCAGGACGGCGGCCGCCGCAAGCCGATCGATACCTTCGCCCGCGAAGCGCTCACCAAAATCACCGGGCGCTCCACCTACAAGGCGCAGAACGGCCGCAAATGGCAGGGAACGGATTTCGTCTTCTCAGCGCTGCTGGAGACGTACGATTGGAAAAACGAGGCGATGGTGCTCGTCGGCTCCAGCGACCTGAAGCAGAAGCTCGGCATCGAGAACAACGCGCGGCGTTTTTCCTTTCAACAACTCACTACCCTGCCCGAGTTGCAGCGTCTCGCGGGCGAGGTGCACGCGCTGCGCCGGGCCGATAAGACGCTCGACGATCTCCAACAGGAGGTCAGCACCGTCAGCGAACGGCTCACCCTCCTCACCCGCGTGATGGATGGCAGCGCGTTCCTCATTCTGCCCGCCGCCACGAAAGTGACCGACCCGTGGGTGGTGCCGCCGGCCTATGGCGACTACTACAAGGCGGAGCAATTCGAGCCAGTGCAGACGCACCTGCAGGCGTTCGCCGCCGCGTATGTGCAGGGCGACAGCTTCGGCTTCGCGCGGGCGGCGAATCAGCTGCGCGATTCCCTTCGCGCCCTGAGCCCACAGATCTACCCGACGGAACGCGAGCTGCGCACCGAACATTTCTATAATCACTTCGCTGGCTTCTATCGCGCCGCCTGGGCGTATGGGATCGCGCTGGTGCTGCTCACCATTGCCCATCTGCGCGGCGCTGGTGGCGTGCTGAAGTGGAGCGGTGTGATTGCCACCATCCTCGGACTAATTTTTCACGGCGCCGCCATCACACTGCGCAGCGTGATCGCGGGTCGTCCCCCGGTCACAAACATGTATGAGTCGATCATCTGGGTTTCCTTCGCGGTGACGGTGTTCGGGATGATCTTCTACGCGCGTTATCGCACCACCATCTATCTGCTCGCGGCGCTGCCGGTGTCGCTGGTGTCCTTGTTGCTCGTGCACCAGATGCCGATCGCGATGCCGTCGAGCATCGATCCGCTGGTGCCGGTGCTGCGGGATAATTTCTGGCTCACCATCCACGTCCTGACGATCACGCTCGGCTACGCCGCGTTCGCGCTCGCGATGGGTTTTGGTCACATCCTGCTCTGGCGCTACGCGTGGAATCCGGCGAAAGCGCGCGCCGATCAGCCGATGCACTTCTGGCTCTATCGCGTGCTGCAGCTCGGGGTGCTGCTGCTGGCCGCCGGCACGATTCTCGGTGGCGTGTGGGCGAATTACTCCTGGGGCCGTTTCTGGGGCTGGGATCCGAAGGAGACCTGGGCGCTCATCGCGCTGCTCTCCTACATCCTCGTGCTGCACGGGAAACTGGGCGGCTGGTGGGGGCAGTTCGGCCTCGCCGTCGGCAGCGTCGTTTGTTTCCTCTCCGTTTTGATGGCCTGGTACGGGGTCAATTTCATCCTCGGCAAAGGGCTGCACAGCTACGGCTTCGGCATCGGCGGCGAAAGCTACGTCTATACGTTTGTCGCGTTCGATCTGCTGTTCGTGGGGTTCGCCGTCTGGCGTTATCGCACCAGCCGCCAGAAGGTGCGGGCGGCGGAACGCACCGAGGCGGAGGAACCGGTCGCAGTCTAACGAGTCGTCGCCAGGGTAATGGAAGTGCAGCAAAGCTCCAGCGCGGTGCTCATGATCCGCCCGCACCGGTTCTATCCGAACCCGGAGACCGCCGCGGATAACGCGTTTCAGCGCGCGGTCGAGGCCGGTGAGTGGCCGGCCGTTTCCGCGGCGGCGCAGCGGGAGTTCGAGGCCGCGGTGGAGACGTTGCGCGCGGCCGGTGTGACCGTGCACGTCGTGGACGACACCGCCACGCCGGAGAAACCGGACGCAGTGTTCCCTAACAACTGGTTCTCCACTCATCATGACGGACGGGTGGCGCTCTATCCGATGTATTCCGCCGCGCGCCGCCGTGAGCGCCGGCCCGATGTGCTCGATGAGCTCCGACAGCATTACCGCATCACCGAGGTGATCGATTACTCCTCGTGCGAAGAGCAGGGGCATTGCCTCGAAGGCACCGGCAGCCTCGTGCTCGATCATGTGAACCAGCTCGCCTACGCCTCTCTTTCGCAGCGGACCCACGTGGAAGTGCTGGAGCGGTTTTGCTCCGACTTCGGCTACGAGCCGGTGAAGTTCCGCAGCGTCAGCGCGGACGGGCAGCCGATCTATCACACCAACGTGATGATGTGTGTCGGCTCGGGGTTCGCGCTGCTCGGCACCGACTGCATCCCGGATGAAGCCGAACGCGTGGGCGTGCAGAACCTGCTGGAGGCGACGGGGCACGAAGTCATCGAGCTGTCGCAGGAGCAGATCGCCGAGTTTGCCGGGAACGCGATCGAGTTGCACAACCAGAGCGGCAAGCTGCTCGTGTTATCGGCGCGGGCCGCGGCGTCGTTGTCGCAGACACAGCGCGGCACTCTGGCGGGATTCGCGCGGCTGGTGCCGCTCACGTTGCCGACGATCGAGCTGGCGGGTGGCAGCGCCCGCTGCATGATCGCGACGATTCATCTGCCGGCGTTGTAGCTCTGCAGCCCGGCGACAGGAGTGTCGCCGCTCCGGCGATGCTTACGGCTGCGGAAGCCGCGCCGCTCGAATTACATCTGGAGGCATTCTTTTATGGCACGCTGCGCGACCTGCGGGAACGACTACGACAAGGCGCCGTGGACGAAGCAACGCTCTACGCGCTCGGCATGATCTAAACGAAAATATGGAGGAGCGTCCACGACGGCGCTCCTCCTTTTTCTATCCGACCTCGACACGTCGCCCCTGCGATTCAGAGGGGATGAGCTTTCTGTCGCGAATACTTCCGTCCGCTAATCGATCGAACCTCTTCCGGCGTGAAAAGATTCATCCGGAAACTGCGTGGTCAGCATTGGCCCTGGTGACGGCAATCGTCGCCACTGTAGTCGGGCAGAAGCTGCTGGAGGCGGGATGGCGTGCGACGGATCAAACGGCGCCGCCGCTGAGCCCTTCCAGTGAAGACGCCAGCTGGAGTAAATCGCTGCTTTGGGGCGCGATCACCGGAGCGATTCTGGGCGTGCTCGGCGTCCTCTCCCGGCAGGCGGCGCGTTCTGCTCAGCACCGTTGGTCGTAGCTCGCCAGCAACGGCACAGCCGGCCGTTCGGACCGGACTTGCGAGGCCGGCTGATTTCCGGAAAATGCCTAACGAACCATCGAAATCGCCGTGAGCCGATTACCGAAAGCCGAAGACCATCGCACTGCTGATCACCCGATCGAGCCGCTCATCCTCCGGCGCTGGTCGCCGCGCGCCATGACGGGCGAGCCGATCTCGGAGGAAGAAATGCTGACGCTCTTCGAAGCGGCGCGCTGGGCTCCCTCCACCTATAACGAGCAGGAATGGCGTTTTCTCTATGCGCGGCGCGACACGCCGCAGTGGCCGCTCTTCTTCGACCTTCTGGTGGAAGGAAATCAGGCCTGGTGCAAAAACGCCGCCCTGCTGGTGCTGATCGCCGCCCACAAGGTATTCGCGCGAAACGGGAAACCAAACCCGGTGCATCTGTTCGACTGCGGCAGTGCGTTTGAAAACCTTTGCCTGCAGGGCACCGCGATGGGGCTGGTGGTCCACGGCATGTCCGGCTTCGACTACGCAAAAGCGCCGGCTGCGCTTGGCATTCCTGATGAATACGCAGTGGCGGCGATGTTTGCCGTCGGTCGGCCAGGCGATCCGCAGCAGCTGCCTGAAGGCTATCAGGAGATGGAGAAGCCCTCCGGCCGCCGACCGGTGCAGGAGAGCATTTGCGAAGGGAAGTTCGCGTTCGGGACGCAAGCGAGCTGAAGCACGCGCGCCGGAGCGCCCGTCCGCTCAGCTGGTGCGGCTCGGCTGCAGCTGGAGCGTGGGTAAATCGCTCTCGTCCACACCGCACGAGCTGCGCAGGGCGGAGATGTCATCATTGATACACGCGCGATCGTAGGAAGTCGTGACCACGGCACGAACCAGAGGCTAGAGCGGAGTTGGATCCAGAAACGGCGGAACATCGGTGGTCTGGCGCGGGCGGAAGCGAGTGGATGTGGTTTCCATGCGTTGCACGGATGGCGCTGCCGGAGCAGCGCCTGCACGGCATCGTCGCTTTACGACTTCGGCTTTGTTTTGGTTTTCGGAGATGCTTTCGGGGAGGGCGTGGCGGTCGGGGTGGGAGAAGGCGACGGTAACGGAAAAGCGAAGGTCGGTGCGGGAGAGGCTGTGGGTGGCGGGCTCGCAGCGGGCTCGGCCGGTGATTCCCCGGGCGAGGGAGTGGGTGAGGCGGTGGGTGTGGGACTCGGAGAAGGTGTGGGCGTGGGCAGAGGCGGGATGATGTTTTCCCATCGGTGCAGGGGCACTCCTGCGCCGCCGATTTCTTTGACGAGCTCTTCGCAGCGGGCGTGAATTTTGTCGAGATCGGGCGGGCCGAATGGCGTCTCCGCGGTGCCCGGGAAGATGAGATATGTCACCTTCAGGTCGCTGACCGGGCGGTTGAAGGGCGTGGCCGCCGGGTTGATTTCCTTCGCGATGCGTAACGACGCTTCGCCGGCTTTATCGGAGGGGCCGACGTCGCCGACGATGGAGGGGAAAATGCGGTCGCCGTGGATGACGACGGCGTAGTCGCCCACCTTCGCTTCCTTCGCTTTGTTGAAACCACCGGGGACCACGATGAATGGATCGGTGGTGCCGATGAGGAAGCTGAAACGCTTGAGCTGATCGATGCCGGAACGCGACTCGCGAATGGCGCCGTTCAGCTCCTGTTTGCGCGCGGCGTTGGCGCTCCCCTGCGCGAGCTCGGTTTCGTAACGCTTGATCCGCTCCTCATACATCGAGACGTAGGGGTTTGGTCGGGTTGATTGCTTCGGCCAGCGGTAGCTCGTCGCCGGCTGGAAATTCGGGAAGATGCCGGCGCCTTGCGGCATGCGATCGGCGTCGGAGCCGTCGGCGTCCACGTCCATCTCGGATTGGATGAGGACGGCGCGGCGATTCGTTTCGGGGTGGGTGAAATCGAGGATCGTCTGAACGTCGTAGAAATTGTGGCGGGAGAGGAGCTGGTCCAGCCGGCCGATGTTCGTGCGGAGGTGGTTTACCTTCCGCTCATACATCTCCGCGAAAAACGGAGAGACGGCTTGCGGTGTCATGAGCGCGGCCAGGCCGGGGAGGAGGCGCGGCAGCTCCGAGTTCACGGTGGAAAGCTCCTCGATGGTGGCGTTTGGCTGCGGGACGCGGACCTGGAGCTTCAAGTCGAGGACGTAGCTCTGTGGGTCCACCCGTTCCACCGAAGCGGGGCCGCCCGGCGTGGGTTCCACGGCGGTATGCAACGTGATGCCGCTAAAGAGCCGCGCCGTTTCGAGGCGGCCGCGAATCACAGGCGGGCGGGTCGGATCAGGCGAGGGAGTGGGGGTGGCGAGAAGCGGACGGACAGGGATCGTCTCGCTGCGCGCGAGATTCCGCTTCCAGCGCTCGAGCGAAACCCAGCGCAGGACGATCGCCAGCAGGATAGCGGAAAGGAGCAGCAGCACGAGGGTGCGCAGCATCCGCAGCAGCGGCGACTTCTGCACGTGTGCGCTACCTCTTCACCCAGGCGAGGACCGCCATGATGATGCCGATGATGCTGAGGATGGACATCATTCCGGCAGGCATGAAGTCGCCGGTGCGGATGAACGCGGGCAGGAAGCGCCCGGCGAGGAGGAGGGAAATGACGCCCGCGAGGGCCAGCCCGGCCACGACATTGCTGGGCAAGAGGAGCGCGGCGACGAGGATGAGGATTCCGGAAATGGAGCCGGCGATGATGGAGGCCATGCTGCCGGCGCGGAGGTAGCCGATGACGCCTCCCAGGATCGTGAGCACACCGAAAATGATGAAGTAGATTTTAGCGGGTCCGATCATAGGTGCTGAATCGTTAAGCCTGTCGGGGGTCGCTGTCTAGGTGGATTGGTGGATTGGTGGGATGTGGGGGTGGCAGGTCGTGCTGCGGATGAATGGTGCGGAGCTCCATGGCACCTGGCGCCGCGCTGGAGAGGACAAGGAGGGCGGGAAGTGGGAAGGTGTGCGGGTTCAACGGAAGTGAACGGCTCTTCCTGATCTTTCTCGGCGGGCGACGCGATTCCGCAGGATTAGGATCAAGATCAGGATTAGGAGCAGGATTGTAATGAGATACCCGCTCGCGCCGAATCCGATCTTCTGGACGATCCAGGGTGAGGGGCACCTGCGCGGGCAGCAGATGTGTTTTGTGCGGCTGGCGGGGTGCTCCGTAGGCTGTCCGGGCTGCGACACCGATTACCGGAAGCAGGAAATGGCGACGCCGGAGGAGATCGCCGCGCGGGCGGATGCGATCGTGCCGGCGAACGCGCGGGAGCGGTGGGTGTGGCTGACGGGCGGGGAGCCGACGGATCACAAGCTGCCGGAGTTGATCGCGGCGTTACGGGAGCGGCGGTTCTCGATCGCGCTGGCGACGAGCGGTCACCGGGAGGTGGTGGCGGAGGTGGATTGGCTCTCGGTGTCGCCGCACCATCCGGAGAAGTGGGTGCAGCTCTCCGGGAGCGAGGTGAAGATTGTGCCGGGGCTGAATGGCTTCGGGATTGAGGATTTTCGCAAGGCGCGGCCGGATGAGCAGACGCAGTTTGTGTATCGGTTTGTGCAGCCGCTCTCAATCGGGAAACAGGAGGACGCGGAGAGTCTGCGGACGTGTCTGGAGTTTCTGCGGGGCGAGCCGGAGTGGCGGCTATCGCGGCAGGATCATCACTACTGGAATGTGGCGTAGCGGCTAGCGATGGCGATCGATTCGCGCCAGCTGTCATCGTGAGCTGAGCTGAGGCTCGCCACGGCGAGTCCGTCCTCTGGCGGACTGGCGGAGCGCGCCGAAGGATCTTACGGCCGGAGGGAGCGCGTTCGTGAATCGAAATCGAGGAGCGGGCGCGAGATCCCTCGCCGTCTGCGCGGCTCGGGATGACAGCGGGAGGGAGGCTCTAGGAAATCGCCCCGACGTGGCCGCGGCGGCGCCAGATGCTGAGGCCGGCGCAGAGGAGGCCGACGGTGAGGAGCGCGTAGGTCGAAGGTTCCGGCACCAGGTTCGCCCTGATCTCACCGCCCGGGAATGTGTTCGTGTGGATGTTGAAGTAGGCCTGGCCGTTCATAAGAGCGTTCGCGAAAGCCGTCTCCGCACCTGCTGCCGTGCCGCCGTTTGCCGTCACGTAGGCGGCGTTCCACGTGGCCACGTTGAGCGTATCGAACGTCATATTATAGGTGCCGAATGTCACCCCGGATGGAAAGCCGCTGAGCGTCGGGGTTTGGGTGGCGACGCCCGCGTTTACTCCAGGAAACGCCGGTGCGTGCAGGTGCGCGGCTGTAACGGTGCCGGTGAGATTGCTGAAAGTGGCCTGGATCGTCAAAGTGTGGAGGGCGAGGTTGAACGTGACGGTGGCCGTGCCAGTGCCCGCGCTGGCGTTCGGCGGCACTTCGTTCAGACCCGAGAAAGTGCCGGTGAAGGTCTGGGCTCCCGCGAAGCAGATGGTGCTCACGAGAAGGGCGAGTGCGATCGAAGCGATGCGAAGTGTTTTCATGGGGACGCCTGGGGGTTAGGGAGTTATGAGTGCCGCCAGGAACGGCGGTAACTGTGATGCTGGGTATTCGGCACCGTGCTGGCAAGGAAATTTATGGGGACTGTTCGTTAGGCCGCGGGTGGCGAACTGCTGTTGCTGCTGTGGCGGGCAAAATCAGATTGCGGGACCGCGAGAGTAGCGGAAGCTGCCCGCGCATGAGACCGAGCGACCTCACCGGGCGAGTCCGCGCCTTCCGCGCGTGGCTGGGTGCCGGGAGCGTCGCGGCGTTTCTCTTCGCGATCACGCTCGCGGCGGCGCCCGGATTGCATGCTCACTTCCATGCCGATGCGGCGCAGGCGCACCACGAGTGTGCTGTGACGGTGATCGGCTCCGGCAAGCTGCAGCTGGCGGATGCACCGCCCACCGTGGCGGGACCAGCAGCAGCTGCTCTCGTGGGAGCGGTCGGGACTTTGCGCCCGGTGTGGGTGCCATCGGTTTTCTCCAGCGCGCGCATCTTCGAGCACGCGCCGCCAGTTTTCTCCTAAGCGCGCGTTTCCTTAGCTCGCTCGTGCGGCGGAGCCGGTGTGTCCGGTTCGCTCGCGTGACGGCTCGTCGTGGAATGCGCGCTCGCCGTCTGTCGCTGCCCGCTCCGCCTGTCGTGGAGCGTGCGCTCACTTCGTTGCGGTCATTTCACAATCTTAGGAGAACTCTCGTTGAAACCTTTCATC
>JACCZQ010000127.1 GCA_013695905.1 Chthoniobacterales bacterium | reverse complement strand
GTCAGCACCGCACGCTATCATTGCCCGCTTCGGAGGCACGGAAGAAACCGTGCTCCAGGATGCCGTGTGGGACGCGACCTTCCGCGAGCACCTCTTCCGTCTCATGGCCGAGCGCCAGACCGTCGGCGGCAGGAATGGCGAGATCGCCGGCATCCCCGGCAGCGCGCTGGAAACCGGCGGCACCGTCCTGCCCTCGCACGTTCTCGGCGTGGAGCAGAGCAACTCCTCGATGGTCTTCGAGAACAAGTATTTCCTGAAGCTCTACCGGAAGCTCGAAGACGGCGTGAACCCTGATGTGGAAGTCACCAGCTTTCTTTCCGAGAAAACCGGCTTCGCCAACGTCCCCGCGTTCGCCGGCGCCATCGAATACCGCCGCCCGAAAACCGAGCCGACGGTTGTCTGCGCCATGCAGAGCGCCATCGCCAGCGAAGGCGACGCCTGGGCGATGACGCTCGACTCCGTCAGCCGCTTCTACGAGCGCGTCCTCGCTCGCAAAGCCGATCTGCAGACTGAAAACGTCGCCGCCGGCCCGCTCGTGGACGAACTCATCGGCGGCGTCTATCCAGAGCGTGCCAAGCTCCTCGGCCAGCGCACTGCCGAGCTGCACCTCGCGCTCGCCTCCGACACTGAGCACAAGAGCTTCGCGCCGGAGCCATTTAATGCGATGGGCCAGCGCTCCGTCTTCCAGAACATGCGCGCCATGCTCCGCCGCTCCTGGGAGTTGTTAGGCAAAAAGCTCCCCGACCTGCCGGCGAACGTCCGCGAGGAAGCCGAGGAAGTCTTCGCCTCCGAGAAACAGATCCTTGCGCAGCAACAGCGCATTCTCGAGCGCATCTCCGGCGCTTCGAAGATCCGCATCCATGGCGATTACCACCTTGGCCAGGTGCTCTACACCGGGAAAGATTTCATCATCCTCGACTTCGAAGGCGAACCCGCCCGCGCCTTGAGCGAGCGGAAGCTGAAACGCTCCGCCCTCCGCGACGTCGCCGGGATGATGCGCTCCTATCAATACGCCGCCTACAGCGCCCTCTGGCAGCCCTCCATGCGCGTCGAAGACATCCCGTTCCTCGAGCGTTGGGCAGATATTTGGTACCGCCAGATGAGCGGCGTCTTCCTGCAGAGTTACCTCACCACCAGTGCAGGTGCCGTCTTCGTCCCGAAGAACGAAGAAGACCTGCAGGTGTTGCTCGAAGCTTACCTCCTCGACAAAGCCGTTTACGAAGTCGGCTACGAGCTCAACAATCGCCCGGATTGGGTGGTGATCCCCATCCGCGGCATCAAACACATCCTCCAGCGCAGCTGAGAAAGTTTTGCTTTGCCCGCGCCGCAAATTCCCTGATGCTGCCGCCTCAACCTCTCCACGCCATGAACAACCATCTCGACGCCATCGATCAACAAATCGCCGCCAAACACCTCCTCACCCATCCGTTCTACCTCGCCTGGACCCGTGGCGAGCTGAGCCGCGAAGCGCTCAATGACTACGCGCGGCAGTATTATCATCACGTCGCCGCGTTTCCGACGTATCTCTCCGCGGTGCACGCCCGCTGCGAAGACCAGCCGACCCGCCGCGAGATTCTCAAGAACCTGAACGACGAAGAAGCCGGCAATCCGAATCACCCTGAGCTCTGGCTGCGGTTTGCAGAAACAATGGGAGCACCCGCGGCGGAGGTTCGCGCGACAGAGAAGCAGCCGGAGACAGCTGCGTTGATCGACACCTTCCGCTCCGTTTGCAGGGACGGCTCCACCGCCGAAGGCCTTGCCGCTCTCTACGCCTACGAAAGCCAAATCCCCGCCGTCTCCGAATCGAAAATCGATGGCCTGAAGAAGCACTACGGCTGCACCGATGCGAAAGACTACGAGTACTTCAGCGTCCACGTGGAAGCCGATCGCGAACACGCCGCCGCTGAGCGCCAGCTGCTGGCGCAGCACGTCACCGACGAGAACGCCGGCGACGTGAAAGCATCAGTGGACAGCGTGTTGAACGCGCTCTGGGATCTGCTCTCCGGCGTTTGCCGCCGCCACGCCATTGCCTGCTGAGGCGGCGCGTTGCAGAACGATGTAGGCCGGGTCTCCCGACCCGGCGGGTGGTGGATGTGGCGTTCTATTGTGCGATGGCCGTCCGCTACGGCTACATCGACACCCGCCGCGTGAGGACACGCGGCCTACAACGGCTGCCGCGCGGACGGTTATGCGGTTGACTCTCGGCCCGATGAAAATGACGGGCAAGCCGCTGCCCGGATGCGTGCCGCCGCCCACCAGATACATGCCGGGCACGTCTTCGAAACGATTGCGCGGGGCGGAGGTGGAGGGGCTGGTCTAACGAGTGCGCGAGATTGAAGGTGGCGCCGAGGTGGATCTCGTACTGCTGGTCAAACTCGAGCGGCGTGATCATGCGCTCGAAACGGATCCGCGGCTCCACGTTTTCGAAGCCGGCTTTGGCGATCTGCTTCAGCACGAGGGCGCGGAAGCGCTCCTTCTCCACGTTCCAATCGATGTTCGGGTGCTGGTGCGAAACAGGCGCGAGCGTCGGGTCGGTGACGCTGGCGTTCTGCACGTAGAACGAGGGATCGGCGGAGAGGACGTGCTGACGCAGCACGGGGGGCAGGCGCAGGAGGCGGACCTGGAAAACGTCGCGCCAGCTGTGGAACGCGCTTTCGAGGCACGGCGCCATCAGCTCGAGCTTCTGGCGGTTCTCGTTCAGGAAACGGAGGAAGCCGCCGGCGTCAGCGGGAGCGAGAGCGGTGATCTGTCGCTCCATCGATGCCACGTCGGGTGTGCAGTCGATTTGCCCGCCGCCACCGAAGATGAGGCGATACTGCGGATCGAGGCGCACGAGCTCGACTTCGTTGGCCAGCGTGGTGCCGGCGGCGCGCATGATCTCCTCCAACACGCGCGGATAAAGGAAGAAAGTAGGGCCGAGGTCGAAGCGGAATCCCTCTGCCTCGATGGAGGAAGTGCGGCCGCCGATGATCGGCAGCCGCTCGATGATGCGGACGCGCAGACCGGCGGCGGCGAGCAGAATGGAAGCGGCCAAGCCACCAGGGCCTGCACCGACAATGATGACGCTACGCTGGCGTGAGCCGCCTTTGACGAGATCCCTGACCATGACGCAGGGATGTTCGCCTGCGGGTCAGGAATGGATTCACCGCGTGATGAATCGTGTGCAGAAGAGAAGGTGACCGTCCGAAAGCGGTGCGGCCGGACCGCGGGAGCTGGCGCTCCCCGGAAGTGGGGAGCGCCTCGCGGGCTCCGTGTTCTAGAACACGAGGAGCCAGAGAATGAGCACGACCGTCAGCGGCACACCGAGCCACCAAAGAATGGCGGGGATGATAATGCCTTGTTCCGAATTACTGAGATGTGAGTTCATGGAGTTTGTCCTTTCCTTCTGTCCCTGCGCCAGGAATCCCGCGGTGGCGCTAACTGCTTCGATCTGCGCGGGTCTAACAAAGAATCGCATGACGAGGCGCGAGTGCGTCCAAATGCGCGGCGGTTTCGTGGTGCTGAGCTGATGGCGCGCGGTGCAGCGGAGCGTTGGCCGCTGGCGCAAAGCTGGGTATCGTGCGCGCATGGCTCACCAACCTCTGGCAGGAAAAATCGGCGTCGTCTTTGGCGTGGCAAACAAGCGCAGCATCGCATGGGCAATCGCGAAAGCATGGGCCGCGGCGGGCGCGAAGTTGTACTTCAATTATCAAGGCGAGCGGCTGAAGGATAATGTGGAGGAGCTGGTGGGTGAATTCGGTGAAGGGACGTTGCTCTGGCCGTGCGATGTGTCGAAGGACGAGGAGATCTCCGGGTTTTTCGAGAAGGTGCGCGGCGGGACGGATCGACTGGACCTGATGCTGCACTCGGTGGCGTTCGCACCGAAGGAGGCGCTGGAGGGGGATTTCGTGAGCACGACACGGGAGGCGTTTCGCACCGCGCATGACATCAGCGCCTACTCGTTAGTCGCGCTGACGCGCGAGGCGGCGCCGTTGATGACGAACGGAGGGAGCATCGTGGCGATGAGCTACTACGGCGCGGAAAAGGTGGTGCCGCATTACAATGTGATGGGTGTGGCGAAGGCTTCGCTGGAGGCTTCCACTCGTTATCTCGCATACGATTTGGGGCCGAAGAAGATTCGGGTGAACTGCATCTCGGCGGGGCCGGTGAATACGTTGGCGGCGCGCGGGATCAGCGGGTTTTCAGCGATGCTGAAGCATTACGCGGAGCATGCGCCGTTGCAGCGGAGCTGTGATCCGGCGGAGCTGGGGGAGACGGGAGTGTTTCTCGCGAGTGACGGAGCGGCGGCGATTACGGGGCAGGTGCTTTACGTCGATGGCGGGTATCAAATCATGGGGATGTGATTTGCCCCACCTCCTGCTCCTGATCTTACTCCTGATCATGATCCTGCCGTCTAAACGTTGCCCAGAAGGAGCAGGATCAGGATCAAGATCATGAGCATGAGTGTTTCCAGCGAACTGCGGCAGCTGCTCGGCGCTTCCGCTGTTGCTGATGATGAGGAGACGCTGAATCGCCATGCGGGCGACAAGTGGTTCGCGAACCACGCGCCGGAGGTGGTGGTGTTCGCAGAATCGACAGAGCAGGTGAGTGCGCTGCTGCGGTTCGCGAACGAGCGGAAGATTCCCGTGACGGCGCGTGGGGCAGGGTATGGGTATGTCGGCGGGTGTGTGCCGGTGCGCGGCGGCATCGCGCTGTCGTTGGCGCGGATGAATCGCATCAAGGAGATCAGCTTTGCGGATGCGATTGCGGTGGTGGAGCCCGGGGTAATCACGGGTGAGCTGCAAGCGCAGGCGCGGGCGCAGAAATTGTTTTATCCGCCGGATCCGGCGAGCTTAAAAAGCTGCACCCTGGGCGGAAATGTGGCCACAAATGCGGGTGGGCCGCGCTGTTTGAAATATGGCGTGACGCGAAATTACGTGATCGGCCTGGAGGTGGTGCTGGCGAGCGGAGAGGTGCTCCGCACGGGCGCGCGGGTGCACAAGAACAAAACGGGCTTCGATTTGATCAGCTTGTTTGTCGGCAGCGAGGGGATGCTCGGGGTGGTGACTGAGATCACGGTGAAGCTGCTGCCGTTGCCGCCGGCGCGAGCGACGCTCTCAGCGGCGTTCGATAAGATGTCCACGGCAGCTGCGGCGGTGCAGCAGATTTTCGCGGAGGGTTTCTTGCCGTCGTCGCTGGAGATTGCCGATCACCTCACGCTGGATGCGGCGCGTCGGGATCTCGGCGCGTCGGTGGTGGCGCCAGGGAATGCCCACCTGCTCGTGGATGTGGACGGGCAGGCGGAAACGGTGCGGGTGGAGATGGGGAAGCTGCAGGAGCTGGTGCAGTCGAAGAATCCGAACTCGCTGCAGGTGGCGACAGTGGAGGCTGATTGCGAACGGCTCTGGGCATTACGGCGGGAGTTCAGCAACACGCTGCGCGCAACGGGTCTAACGAAGCTGAACCAGGATATCGTGGTGCCGCGCAGCCGGCTCGTGGAACTGGTGGAGTTTGCCGAATCGCTGCAGACCAAGCATGGCTTTCCGGTGGCGGCGTTCGGCCATGCGGGTGATGGCAACATTCACGTCAACATTATGGCCGATCGCTACAAGCGCGATGCGGAGGTGCGCCACAAAGTGGAGCGGGCGCTCGATGAACTATTCGCGCAGGTGCTCGCGTGGGGTGGGGTGATCACCGGCGAACACGGAATCGGGCTGGCGAAGAAACGCTGGTGGCCGCAGGCGACGAGCGATGTCTCGCGCGCTCTGCATCGCACGCTGAAGGATGCGCTCGATCCGAACGGCATTCTCAATCCGGGCAAGTTTCTGGATTGATTCTGCGGCGTGCGACTCCAGTCGGGTAAGCGGCTGGCTGTGGGAACGTCGATGTGAGACGTGCGCTGATTGACGCGT
>JACCZQ010000124.1 GCA_013695905.1 Chthoniobacterales bacterium | reverse complement strand
ATCGTGAAGTCGCTGGTGTCGACCATCCGCAGGTCGATGTGCAGCGTTTCCCAGAAGTTCTCAGCGCAGTGGGAGCGGATCTCGTCCCCCTGCTGGCCGGGTTCGAACGTCCAGTTCTCACGCACGTCTATCGTGTTGATGTCCTCGAGACCGTACTGGTGCAATCCGCGCACCGCGGGTTTGAACCAGGGATCGAAAACGACGGAGCCGAGGGAGCGGAGGAAATCGCCGACGCGGTTCCGCCAGCCGCTCGTCTTTTCCTCCGCGCGGGAGGCGACGAAATCCATCGGGCCGGAGAGGTAGATGCGGGCGCCGCGGAGGTGATTGGTGTCAGACATCGAAAGCGAAGCTCCAAGCTCCAAGCTCCAAGTCTCCTCCCCGGACGGACTTGGAGGTTGGAGCTTGGAATTTTCCTACTTCTTTGGCGAAGGGGACGGTGCCCCTTTCCCGCTGTCGCCATCTCCGCCCTCTTTCAACGTGATCTGTGAAGCAGACGTGACCTGGATCTGCGGCTTGTCTTTAAAAGCCGTGATCCGCCCGGAGACGGAGATCGTCTTCCCATCGTACTTCGTAACGTCGCCGACAGCTTCAGCATCGCTCGAGGCGATAAAGATGGTAAACGCCGAATCGCGGTCGCGGCTGCCCAGACTCATGAAGGTGTTGCCGCCGCTGGCCTTGTTCACCCGCATCACTTTGTCCGTGACGGTCGCTTCTTTGCCGACATTCTGGAGCGCTTCCGCCGCGGTGAAATCCGGAGTGGTTTCAGCTTGCGCCAGCGCCACGCCGGCCAGCAACAGCACTGCAATCAATTTTCTAGCTCGCATAAGGCCGTGAAGATGAGCGAGAAGGAAGCGCGATGTCGAGGAAGAAGCTGTGGCGCAGAGCCATCGTGCTGGTGCTGCTCGTCGCATGCTGGTCGCCAGCGCACGCTCAGCGTCGCATCTCGAGGCGCGCGATTTTATTCCGCTGGATCTGACGGGCTGGGATTGCCTCGATAAACCCGGAGGCACCGGGAAGACGCCGGACACCATCGAGCGAAACACGGGTAAGAACCGTCCGCTCATCGACCTCACAGGCATGAAAGTGCCGAATTTCGATACGGCTGGTTTTCTGCGGCACGTGAGCGCGTTTGATGCACAAACCAAAGGCAAACGGCGCAAAGACCTAAACGCGACAGAACGCACGCAGCTGCAGGCGCTCGAGCAGCAGGTGGTGTCGCTCACCGCCTATCTGGTGATGGCTTACGCGGGGCCGCCGGAATCGACGAATTGCGGCAGCGTTGATTTTCACGATTGGCATCTGGAGATGTTTGAGAAGCCGCAGGATCACCCGCCGCGCCCCGGTGATCCCACGCCGATCATCTGCGAAACTGCTCCGCGCACGCAGACGGCGGTGTATCGCTCCGGCGCGCGCGTGCAGCAGCTCTCCGGGTTTTTCCGCCGCCCCGATCTGGTGGTGGAGCCGACCAGTCAAAAGCCGCAACTCATCCGCATCACCGGCTATCTGCTCTGGGACGATGACCACAATGGTAAAGCAGACATCGGCCCGAAGATCGAGACGGTCAGCGCCAACGGCTATCACCGTCCGTGGCGTTCAACTCCATGGGAGATTCATCCGGTGCTGAAGATCGAGCGCGCAGATGGCCAGCCATTCTCCGCCGCGGCACCAGCGACAGCTGCCGCCGCCGAGAGCGCATTGTCACCGGCCGCCATCATCAAACCGGCCCCGCCACCAGCAGCTGCCGCTCCGCAGGAGGTGACAATCGTGGCGCCCATTATCATCAAAGTTCGCTACGGCGAGACGGTGCTGCAGCGTGGCATGAGATTGCCGCTGCTGAAGCGCGATGCACAGACGGTGACGGTAAACTACCTGGGACAGCCGGTGGCCATTCCATTGGAAGCGACGGACCTGCGGTGACGCAGCCACGCGCGGACCGGATCACATTTCCGCAGCGCTCCCCATCGCCGGCCGCTCCGGAAGCGCTACATTCCCGCCATGGATCAGTTTCTACAGGCGGCCATCGACGAAGCTCGCGCTGGATTAGCCGAAGGAGGTATTCCTATTGGCTCAGTGCTGGTGTGTGACGGCGAAATTATCGGCCGCGGACACAATCAACGCGTCCAGCGCGGCAGCGTGATTCAACATGCGGAGATGAACTGCCTGGAGAACGCCGGCCGCCAACCCGCGGCGATCTACCGGCGTTGCACCATCTACTCGACGCTGTCGCCCTGCCCGATGTGCAGCGGCGCCATCGTGCTCTACAAAATTCCGCGCGTGGTCATCGGGGAGAACATTACCTTCACCGGTGGAGAGGAGACAATGCGCGCGCACGGGATTCACCTGGAGGTGCTGCAAAATGAAGAATGCATTCGGATGATGCAGGACTTCGTGCGCACATTTCCGGACCTTTGGAACGAAGACATCGGCGTCTGAAGCGGTTCGTTATCCGCACTATTTCCCTGAGTAAAACACGGCTCGCCGCCTGCTAATCTTCACCGACATAACGCAGAATCGGTAACAACTCTGTTACCAAACCCGCAGGGCTCTCACCGCACTGCCGTGCGATCCTCGGAGAATGGTCCTACTCAGCAGACAACAGCGTTATCTCGCCCGATTGAAGGCGAACGTTCGGCTTCCTCGGCTGGGCACACGCCCGACTCGATCTCGCTGAGGATGCGCTGTCCGTCATCGCGCTCGCATTCATCCCGATCTACGCGCTCCCAATCGTCGTGGCAGGTGGTGCGCTCGGTTATCTGATCGACCGGCGTCTGCGCCGGAGTGGCGGCGCCGGTTAGTCAACGAAGAGGCTGGTGAGTTTCATCTTTACCGCGTCAACGAGACCCTGATCCGTTAGTTTCAAGGCCGGGATCGGCGAAAGACTAAGAAACGAGAGCGACATGAACGGCGCCGGCAATGAGCATCCAAGTCTCGCCGCGGCTGCTTTCAAAGCCTCGATCTTCTCCACCACCTCCGGCAGCGGCTGATCCGATACCAATCCGGCGATTGGCAAAGGCAGCGCCGCGATTTCTTGCCCGTCGTCGATCGCCACCTGTCCTCCACCTATCTTCTGCAACGCAGCCACTGCGGCGACGATGTCGCTGTCATTGACGCCGACCACCACTACATTGTGCGCGTCGTGCGCGACCGTGGAGCCGAGCGCGCCCCGCTGCAGCTGGAAGCCGCGCACGAACCCAACGCCAACGTTGCCAGTGGCGTTATGCCGCTCCACCACGACGAGCTTCAGAATGTCGCGCGAGATGTCGGACACCACCTGATCGCCGGCGGTTTTCGCCGCCACCGTCACGGAGTTCGTGATGATCTGCTCGGGGACGATCTCGATGACCCTGATGTTCTTCCCGCCCTCTGCGGAGACTGCCACGTCTTCCGCGCCGCGAAAGCGGACGTTCATCGTCTTGCGCGGCTGCTGCACCGCCGCCACCTCCGGTCCGCGATACTCGCCATTTTCCGCCACCAGCTCCCCCTTCTTGTAAACCCGCCGCACCACGAACTTCTCCAAATCATCGAGCACCACGAAGTCGGCCCAATACCGCGGTGCGATCGCGCCATGATTCCGCAGCCGGTAATGGCGCGCGGTGTTGATCGTGCCCATCTGGATCGCGGTCATCGGCGCCAGGCCCAACGAGATCGCCTTCCGGATCGAGTGATCGATATGGCCTTCACGGAGGAGGTCGCCCGGCAGCTTATCGTCGGTGGCGAACGAACAATTCGAAGCATTCTGCGGCGTCACCAGCGGAATGATGTGCTCGAGATTTCGTTCCGTGCTGCCTTCCCGCACGAGCAAATGCATCCCCAGCCGCAGCTTCTCCCGCGCCTCTTCCAGCTCGGTGCTCTCGTGATCCGAGCGAATTCCCGCCAGCGCATACGCGTTCAAGTTCCGCCCACGCAATCCCGGCGCATGCCCGTCGATCAGCTTCCCTTTCCCGGCCCGAATCTTCGCCAGCTCCGTCTCGAACCCGAGGAAAACCCCCGGATAGTTCATGAGCTCCGCGACACCCGCGATGCGCTCGTCGTTGATCATGTCTGCGAGATCAGCCGCATGCAGCCGCGCGCCGCTCGTCTCCAGATGCGTCGCCGGAATGCACGACGGCAGCATGATAAAAAAATCAATCGGCACCCCTTTGCTCGCCTCGAGCACGTATTGAATCCCTTCCTTGCCGAGCACATTCGTGAACTCGTGCGGATCGATCACCATCGCGCTCGTGCCGTGCGGCACCACCGCGCGCGCAAACTCCGGCACCGTCACCATCGTGCTCTCGACGTGGAAATGACCGTCGATCAGCCCGGGCGCCAGGTACGCGCCTCCGAGATCGACCACTTCGCGCGCGTCGTATTCGCCAATGCCGATGACACGACCATCATCCACCGCCACGTCAGCGGGATGGATTTCGCCGCTGAAGACGTTCACGAGCTGCGCGTTTTTGAAGAGCAACTCTGCCGGCACTTCCCCGCGTGCGACGCTGAGTTTGTGTTTGAGGTTTCTCATCCAGACAAACTGTCATCCTGAGCCGCGAAGACGGCGAAGGATCTCTGACTGCTTCGGATTTTTAACTTCCATCCGCAGCAGGAAGTTAGAGATGTTTCGCTCCGCTCAACATGACAGTCAGAGGAACGAGCGAGCCGCGCATGCGACGTTGGCGCGGTCACCGCAACACCTCCCCCGCCATCGCGTGCTCCGGCGTCGCTTCAGCCGGTTC
>JACCZQ010000096.1 GCA_013695905.1 Chthoniobacterales bacterium | reverse complement strand
ATCGTCTGCAGTCCCGCGAACGTGTCACTCAGAGTCGCGCCGAGGGCGAGACCGTTGACCCCTTCGCCATGGAGCTGCGTGATGAGCAACGAGCAGCGGGGCACCCCGCGCGACCAATCTTTCGCGGCGCGATCGGAGCCCGCCAAGCCGCACTGATGCTCGGTGTAATCCCGGACGATCCGCACCAGTTGCTCGCCGACCTCAGCGTCGCTGTGGACGATGAGCAATTGCATTACTGCGCGGGAAGGCTGAGCGGCGGCGCGAACAGATTCAGTAACTTGGTGGGGTCCGCGCGCACGTCCTGCAGCTGGTCGTTATAATAGACGCGCACCTGATAACCGGCGTAGTGGCGCGGGCCCGAGTCGGCTTCCGGTTTCTTGCCGGTGCGCGCTTTGCGGCCGCCGACGGGCGGCGTCACGTTCGCCGCGGCTTCCGTGAGCGCGGCTTCGGGCGAAAGCGCGCCGCTTTTCAAACGGACATAGCTGACGGCGAGAATCTCAGGGTTGGTATTCTTCCAATCATGATTCGGTGTGAGCCACTCGTAGTTCACATCGGCGTCGGTGAGTGCCACCTTGTCGTTATCGACCGCGTCGTAGAAGTAGACCTGGATCTTCACTTTGGTGTGATCGATCAACGTGTTCGGCCGCACCTTCACTCCGACACGCAGAGTGAGGTTCGTCTCGGCTTCGGGATCGGGATTTTCCGTGATCGTGGCTTCGGAGATGCCGAAGGTGGAGCCGTCCGGAATGCCTTCCGCATCATAGCGGGTGGTGACCGCATCGAGCGGTGAGACGCCGGCGAAACCGGGACCCGTGGCAGCGGCCGGAGTGGTCGAGGTGGGGGCGACGCCGACCTTCAGTTTCATATCGGCCAATTCATAGAGCGCGCCGGTGGAGGGGCCGATCGCCTGGATCTTCGCCCAGGTTTCATTCGAACGGTCGAAGAGCTGCATCGATTCGAAGATCATCGCCATTTCGGCGAGGACGTTGGCGTTCTTTGGGTCGCGCGCGGAAGCGTCCTGGAGACGAGCGAGAGCGTTGTTCGTGTCGCCGCGTTCGCGCAAGAGGGTGGCTTCCTTCAGGAGCTTCTCGGCGACGGAAAGCGCTTCATTGCTGGGCGCCACCTGCGGCGCGGCAGCGGGTGGCGCGCTGGCGGGGGCCGCGGCTGTCTCGGGCGCGGCTGGAGCCACGGCGGCCGGTGCGGTGGCAGCAGGTGCTGCCTCCGGCTGCGCAGCCTGCTGCGTGGCGCGATTCTGCTGCGCGCGATGCACGGCGACGGCAGCGATCTGTGCACCACCGAACGCTGCGGCCACGATGACGGCGATCAGGAAGGCCTTGTCGGGGCGATGGGGAGAGAAAAAAGCGGACGCGCGCATGGCCGAGGGGTGTTCGTGTCTCTAAGTGCTGGCGGTCAGTCGTGTCAAACGGGCGCGGCCGTGGCGCGCGCTCTGCTACCGGGAGATATCAGCCTGGCTAAGGAGCTTGAACCCTTCACCCTGGAGAACCGATGAGGCGCAGTCGAAATCATCGACGTGTAACGCCAGCGCGCAGAAACCGCGCGGCCGCGTCAGGAGCGGATAGGTAAAGTGGATGTTGACCTCGGCCATGAGCAAAGCAGCCAGGAGCTTCGACAATTGCCCCGCCACTTCGCTCAATTCCACCACCACCATTTCGCAGACGCCATGCGCCACGTCGTGTTCGCCGAAGAGATTCTCCACCAGGTCGGGATCGCTCACGATGATGCGAGCAATGGCGGAATCGGTGGACTCCGAGATGCTGAGCGCGACGACGTCGGCGTGGTAGGCATTCAGCAGCTTCACCACATCGAGCATGGCCCCGACTTTGTTCGGCAGAAAAATGGAGAACTGCCGGACCCGCGGGCCTTCAAATTTCTGGGTGGTTTGGGGGAGTTCGACAGCCATGGAGAAAACTGGATGAGCTGCAGGAGCGGTGCTCCGCAGCGGGCGGCACAATGTCACCGTGGGGGTTTTATTGGCAAACGGATTCTCCGGCAACGCGCGGCGGCCGAGGAGCAGCAGCGCGTGGGGAGACCCGACGAAACGCGACAGGAGATTCGCGTTCACCCGCGCCAGGCGCCGATCGTCGTCTGCACGTTCTAAGGCGCGCTCAGCGCGGCATGTTCGCGTAGCGCGGGTCGAGCTGCGCGGCGCGGGTGAAGTGTTTGTTCGCCATCTCAGGCATGCCGACGTTCTGGAGCCGGAGCGCGATCATCCAATGGTAGAGCGGATCAGCGGGCGCAAAGCGGTCCGCCTGCTGCTCGTGGCCGATGGCTTCGCCGAAGCGGCCGAGGGAACGCTTCGCACCGGCGAGTTGGTTGGCGGCGAGGACGAGGCGGGGGTTGCGCTGCAAGGCTTCGGACCAGAGTGCGATGGCTTCGTCTTTGCGGCCGAGCTGCCAGAGCGCTTCGCCTTTTTCCTGGCGCGCGAGGATGAGATCGTCACGCTCGGTCAGGGCGCGGTCGAGGCTGGCCTGCGCCTGCTCGTGGCGGCCGAGGCGGTTCAGAATCGCACCTTTATAATAGAGGCTGACTGCTTTGCCGTCGGTGCGTTGGTGAGCTGCAGCTGCCTCGAGGAGCGTGAGGGCGTTCTCGGCGTTGCCGTCGAGGAACTGGAACCAGGCGAGCTTCGCGAGGCCTTCGCCGTTTTGCAGCAGGCCGAACTTGGCGGCGGTGCGGAGATGTTTCGCGCCGGCAGCGATGTTCTCCTTGCCGGCGGGGGTGAGCCAGCGGGTGGGGTCGGGTTGCGCCAGCGCCAGCTCGTCAGGAATCTGGAGCTGCTGAAATGCCTGGCTGCCTCTGTGTTCCTGCCAACGGATGAAGCCGCTGTGGGCGTTCACTCCGACCCAGGTGACAGCGACGACGAGAAAAGCCCATCCGGTGCGCTGCAGCTG
>JACCZQ010000095.1 GCA_013695905.1 Chthoniobacterales bacterium | reverse complement strand
ATTCCGCACCTGCTCGATAGGCGAGGGAATGGCCGTCGCCGGTGTATTCCCAGCTGTTGCTGGTGATTTTGTAAGCCCGGCCGATGCCGCCAGTCGCCAGCACCACAGCTTTGGCACGGAAGATTTTAAATCGACCGCGTTCCCGCTCGTAGGCAAAAACGCCGGCGATGCGGTCGCCCTCCTTCAGCAGCGAGACGACGGTGTGCTCCATGTGCACCTCGATGCCCTGGTGCACGCCGTGATCCTGCAACGTGCGGATCATCTCCAGCCCCGTGCGGTCGCCAACGTGCGCCAGGCGCGGGTATTTGTGGCCGCCGAAATTTCGCTGCAGGATTCGGCCGTCCTTGGTGCGGTCGAAGACAGCGCCCCATGCTTCCAGCTCGCGCACTCGATCGGGCGCTTCCCTGGCGTGCAGTTCGGCCATGCGCCAGTTGTTGAGGTACTGGCCGCCGCGCATCGTGTCGGCAAAATGAACGCTCCAGCTGTCGCGCTCGTCCACATTCGCGAGCGCCGCCGCGATGCCGCCTTCCGCCATCACAGTATGCGCCTTGCCGAGGAGCGATTTGCAAATCAAACCCACGGAAACTCCTGCCCCCGACGCTTCGATCGCCGCGCGCAAACCGGCGCCTCCCGCGCCGATGACCAGCACGTCGTGCTGATGTGTTTCGTATTCCGGCATGATAGAAGTTACGCGGCAGGCCAGCGTTTCATTATGAAGTCGCGGACTTTGCTAGCCGCTGCAATCGCAGCCATGGCTTCTGCACGCGTCGCCCAAAAATCGGTGCTGTAGCGCAATTCGACCGCGTACGGGTTGAGCAAAAACGCCTCTGCCTCCAGCTCGCCAAATTCGGGATTGCGTCGTGCACATCGATTGAGAAGTTTTCGTAGATCGTGAATGAACGGGAACTCCGTCTCGCCGGCGATCAGCCACGCTTTGAGCGTCTTTTCGGCCGCTTGTTGAGAGTGAAAGCAGGCCGCATTGAAGGCGCGATCGTCCTGCAGGCAGGCCTCGGCCACCACCATGTCGGCGTCCGCCTTGGCAAGCCAGCTCCGTGCGACATCACCGTTGCCTTTCATAGATCACCTTCCCCTGGCGCAATGCGGTGGTGACAAACGCCGCGCTCGCGCCCTTCCACTCCTCCACCTCCTGCGGGGTGTAAACCAGCACGTCTGTATCGACTTCGATGGGCAAATCCCAAATCGCAGCGTGGATCGGAATGGCGCGTTTATAGGAAGGTTCCGCGGATTCGCGCACCACCAGCAGATCGATATCGCTGTCCGGGCGATGCGTTTCCTCCGCCCGGCTGCCAAAGAGGACAATCTTCTCCGGATCGACTGCGGCAACGATCCGCTCAACAATCTCCTCGCGCAGCTCGGCAGTGAGCTGCGGCAGGCTCGGCTTGTATCCAAACATTCGAAGGTCGTTCATACTAGCCGCCAGTCTGTCCACACTCCCATCGAGCACATCCGAACATAAAAGTCTGAGAACCCAACCCAGAAGAGACTGAGCCACGCCCACAGCATGTGCCGCCGGTTCAAACAGGTGACGCAGGCGTAGGCCTTATAGTTCGCCGGAGAACGCGAAAGTTGATCGCGAAACCCGCCGACCAAATGCCGCAGCGAGTGGCAGCCGAACGTATACCCGCCGAGCAGCACCACGTTTGTCGCCAGCACGATCGTGCCCACCCCGATGCCGAAGCCGTCCGCAAACCAGAGCGCCTTCCACACGTCATGCGAGAGGATGATGATGAACACCAACGCGAGATAGAGGAAATAGCGGTGCACATTCTGCATGATGAGCGGGAATGAGCGCTCGCCCCAGTATGTCTTGCGCGGCTCGCCGACTGCGCACGCTGGCGGATCGGCCCAGAAGGCCTTGTAATACGCACCGCGATAGTAGTAGCAGGTGAGCCGAAAACCGCCCGGCGCCCAGAGAATGAGCAGCGCCGGCGAGAACAGCAGCCACTGCGGCCACCAGGCTGGTCTTCCTCCGAACCAACTGTGCGGCGAGGCGCCGAGGAGCTCCGGCGAATAAAACGGCGAAAGATATGGCCCGTAATGATAGTGGGCTCCCTGCAGCGCCGCCCACGTGGAATAAACAATGAACGCCCCCAGCCCGAGAAACACCACCAGCGGCTGCGTCCACCAGGGATCGATGCGGAGCGTTCGGCCGAATCTCTGCTGTGGAATCGTGGCTGGTGTTTCCGTCGTCACTGCGCGTGTCTCTCATACTGATTCGTTATTTGCACCACAAGTAAATCCGCATGTATATGCGGTGGCAGCTGCGGCTTGGCCGCTCGGAAGCTTCACCACCCTTAAACGCTTTAACACTTCGTGATCGGCAGCTTGGATTCCAGAGTTCCCGCAGGTCCGCTCCCCAACAAGTGGAGCAATCACAAAAATCACGCGCGACTCGTTAGTCCGGCGAATCGGCGGAAGCTGGAGGTGATCGTCGTCGGCTCCGGGCTGGCCGGAGGTTCGGCGGCGGCGACGCTGGGGGAGCAGGGCTACAACGTGAAGTGCTTCTGCTTCCAGGACAGCGCGCGCCGCGCCCACAGCATCGCCGCGCAAGGCGGCATCAACGCCGCCAAGAACTATCAGAACGACGGCGACAGCGTCTTCCGGCTGTTCTACGACACGATCAAAGGCGGCGATTTCCGTTCGCGCGAAGCGAACGTTTACCGGCTGGCGGAGGTCAGCACCGCGATCATCGATCAATGCGTCGCGCAGGGGGTGCCGTTCGCCCGCGAATACGGCGGGCTGCTGGCGAACCGCTCCTTCGGCGGGGCGCAGGTCTCGCGCACTTTCTATGCGCGCGGGCAGACCGGGCAGCAGCTTTTGTTAGGCGCGTATCAGGCGCTCTGCCGCCAGATCGCCGCCAGCACGGTGAAAATGTTTCCGCACACCGAGATGCTCGACGTGGTGCTGGTGGAGGGTCACGCGAAAGGCATCATCACGCGCAATTTGATTACGGGAAAAATCGAGACCCACGTGGCCGACGCGGTGGTGCTCGCCACCGGCGGCTACGGGAATGTTTTCTATCTTTCGACGAATGCGCGTGGGTGCAATGTCACCGCCACGTATCGCGCTTACAAGAAGGGCGCGCTCTTCGCGAACCCCTGCTACACGCAGATTCATCCGACGTGCATTCCCGTCAGCGGAGCGCATCAATCGAAGCTCACGCTGATGTCGGAATCGCTGCGGAATGACGGCCGCGTCTGGGTGCCGAAGAAGCCCGGCGACACGCGCTCGCCGGCTTCGATTCCTGAAGCAGAACGCGATTACTACCTGGAGCGGAAGTATCCGAGCTACGGGAACCTGGCGCCACGCGACATCTCCTCGCGCAGCGCGAAAGAAGCTTGTGACGCCGGCTTGGGCGTGGGTGAAGGCGGGCGCGGTGTTTACCTCGACTTCGCGGATGCTATCTCGCGGCTCGGGGAGAAGACGATCCGCGAGCGTTACGGGAACCTGTTCGACATCTACGAGAAGATCACCGGCGAAGACGCTTACAAGCGGCCGATGCGCATCTATCCCGCAGTGCATTACACGATGGGCGGGCTCTGGGTTGACTACAATTTGATGAGCAATGTGCCGGGGCTGCACGTGATCGGGGAGGCGAACTTCTCCGACCACGGTGCGAATCGCCTCGGCGCCAGCGCGCTGATGCAGGGCCTCGCCGACGGCTATTTCGTGCTGCCGTACACGCTGCCGGTTTACCTCGCCGGGCAAATCGGGAAGCGTCCATCGGCTGATCACCCGGAGTTCAAGAAAGCGGAAGCTGACGTGCGCGCACGGATCAAACGGATGATCGACGTGAACGGCACCCGCACGGCGGAATCGTTCCATCGCGAGCTCGGCCTGCTGCTCTGGGACAAGTGCGGCATGGCTCGGAACGCTGCCGGCCTGCAGGAGGCGCTCGCCCGCATTCCCGAGCTGCGGGAGGAGTTTTGGAGCACCGTCCGGATTCCCGGCACGGGCGACGAGTACAACCAGTCGCTGGAACGCGCAGGGCGTGTGGCCGATTACCTCGAATTTGGCGAGCTGATGTGCATCGATGCGCTGGAGCGCGACGAATCCTGCGGCGGCCATTTCCGCGAGGAACATCAAACGCCGGACGGCGAAGCGTTGCGGAATGATGAGCAATACGCCGCCGCGTTCGCGTGGGAATTCCAGGGAAACGGCACCATCGCGCCACCAAAGCTGCACCGCGAATCGCTCGAATTCGAAACCGTGGAGCTGACACAGAGGAGCTATAAATGAGCGACAGGAGCAGCAGTTCCGGGGAGCGCAGGCTGCCAGCCTGCAGTGACCGGCAGCCTGCCGGTCACATCCTGTGCGTTCTTCGTAATCGAGGGAGTTGCCATACCGCGGGTGCATCTCGGCAAGCTGCCGAGATGAGCAGGCTGGCAGCCTGCGCTCCCCAGAGCCTCCACTGCCGCGCGCAGACACTCTCATGAACTTCAAACTACGAGTCTGGCGGCAAAGCGTCGGTGAGGCAGAGGGCAAACTCGTCGACTACACCGCTGAGGACATTTCGCCGAACACTTCGTTCCTGGAGATGCTCGACATCGTGAACGAGAAGCTGGTCGAGAAAGGCGAAGACCCGATTTCATTCGAGTCCGATTGTCGCGAAGGAATCTGCGGCACCTGCTCGCTCACGATCGACGGCGAAGCACACGGGCCGGACCATCCCGGCGCGGCGTGCCAGCTCTACATGCGCCGCTTCGAAGATGGCGCCACCATCACGGTGGAGCCGTTCCGCGCCCGGGCGTTCAAGCTCGTCCGCGACCTGGTGGTGGACCGCGGCGCCCTCGATCGCATCGTGGAGGCGGGCGGCTTCGTTTCCGTCCGGTCCGGTTCTGCGCCGGAAGCTAATTCCATCCCGGTGCCGAAGCACAAGGCCGACCTCGCCATGGAAGCCGCCGCCTGCATCGGCTGCGGCGCCTGCGCCGCCGCCTGTCCGAACGCGTCGGCGATGCTCTTCACCTCCGCGAAGGTATCGCACCTTGCGCTCCTCCCGCAGGGCGAGCCGGAGCGGGCGAGGCGCGTGCTGCGGATGGTACGCCAGATGGACGCGGAAGGGTTCGGCAACTGCACGAACCACTACGAGTGCGAAGCCGTGTGCCCGGCGGAGATCAGCGCCAGCTTCATCGCCAAACTGAACCGCGAGTACGCGGTCG
>JACCZQ010000042.1 GCA_013695905.1 Chthoniobacterales bacterium | reverse complement strand
TTCAAATAAGGGCTGCTGGCGGTGGCGGTCTCCAGATCCACGAGCGCCTGCAGATAGGTGGCGGTGGCGGAGAGAAACGCGCTGCGCAGCGCGCCCTGCTGTTGCTGCACCTGGATGACTTGCGTCGGCGGAATGAGGCCATCGGAATAACCGCGGCGCACCAGCTCGTTGGATTGTGTCAGAGCGGGAGCGACATCGCGGCTGTAGTTGCCGACTGCGCCGCGGAGACTCCGCGCCCGGGCGATGGCGGTGGCAATCTCCGAGCGGATCGACAGCCGCTGCGCTTCGAATTGCTCCTGCGCCTGCTCGGCGGCGGCGCGGTGTTCGTAGAGTTTGCCCTGGTTGCGATTCCAAAGCGCAATCGGGATCGAGATTTTAAAGGCGAGAAATTTATCAGTCGTGAGGCCGCGCGGCTCGTCCACGCCGCGCTCTTCTTCATATTCAACGCCGAGCGTCCAATCCTCCCACGCCTCCGCCTTGGCCAGCCGAACCTCCGCGGCGGTGCGATCGATGCCGAGTTCCGTTTGCCGCAGGTCGGGGCGATTCACGACCATCGTGGTGGCGTATTTCTCCGGGGCAAAACGGGCGAGGAGCGCCTCGAGGTTGCCTTGCGGCGCGATCGGATTTTCGGGGCCAAGGCCGAGCCGCAACTTCAGCGCCAGCTCGCGCGCGACAAGATCGCCTTCGAGCACTGCCAGCTCGACCGCGAGGCGCTGCTGCTCGGCACGGGCGAGGTTTACCTCCACCTCGGAAACTTCCGCGCGGTCGAAACGCGCCCGCAGCACATCCGCGAAATCGCGATTCGCGCCGACGAGTTCGCGATTGGCCGAGATTTGCTGGCGCAGGAGCAGCACCGTGAGAAAATCGCGCTGCACCTCGCCGATGAGCAGTCGCTCGCGGTTCCGGATTTCCGCCATCGCCTGCGCCACTTCCACCCGCGACACGCGTTTCGCGAAAGCGAGGCGACCGGCGATGGGGAACGCCTGCTGGAAACCGGCGGTGGTGGCGCGTTCGCCTTCGTTATGGAAGGTGCGGTCGGTGGCGTGGCTGAATTCCAGCGCCGGATTTGGCCAGAGCCCGGCCTGGATGAGGCGGCCGCGGGCTTTTTCCACCTCGTAGGTCGCGGCGCGGAGATCGCGGTTGTTCTGCAGCGCCATGACGACGGCGTGATCCATCGTGAGCGCGCGCACGTCGGCGGCAGCGATGATCACGCAGCTCAGGAGGAGTAGCAGTGTTTTGGTTGGAAATTTCATCAGGTAGAGAGTTTTCGCGGGGGGAACAGGAGGGGAACGCCAGCGCGCGACGGGGCGCACCAGCACGAGAAAAACGACGGCACAATCCTGCGAGCGCAGGACGAGCGAGTCGTTAGGCGAAGACGGGGGGAGCGTGAGCGAGAAGGCTCCGCTGCAGGACAGATTCGGCGAAGGATGGTCGCTCGGGCGGCCCGGTGTCTAACTCGGAGATGGGCGCGTCGTGCTGCGTGCCGGGGGCCGCGGCAATCGCGGAGCAGAACTCCGCCGGCACCCAGGAGGCGTCGAATTGCACCGGGCTTTTGGCGGCGGCGGTTTGCGGAGCGGTGAGTGATTTGCAGCACTTCGAGCCGTCGCAGCCGGTGTTTTCCGATTCCCTGGCGGGTGCGGCCGGTTTTTCTCCGGCGCAGTGTTCGTGGGCGTTCGGAGCTTCGGGTGCGGCAGGGATGAAGTTGCCGAGCGCGCAGTGATTGGAAGCGACGAGCCAGCCGGCGAGCGCCAGGAAGGCGCCGAGGAAACGTGTGCTCTGCCGTTGCTTCACGGGTGAACTAGTGGGGCGGGAATGGGTTTGAATCAACTGCTTGTTTTGCCGCGCAGCTGCTGAATGGCTGCACGGTAATCGGCGGTGCGGAAGATGGAGGTGCCGGCGACGAGGACGTCGGCGCCGGCGGCGATAGATTCTGTCGCGGTTTCGGCGTTGATGCCGCCGTCGACTTGGATGTGCAGGTCGCGGCGGTGTTCGGCGCGCCAGTCGCGGGCGCGACTCACTTTTTCCATCATCTCACTACGGAACGCCTGGCCGCCGAAGCCGGGGTGGACAGTCATGATGAGGACGAGATCGACTTGCGGAAGGTGAGGGAGAAGTACGTCGAAGGAGGTAGCGGGGTTTAGGGTGATGCCGGTGCGGACGCCGGCTTTGCGGATGAGACGCAAGGTGGCGGCGACGTCGTGTTGCGCCTCCGGTTCGACATGGACGGTGATGGAATCGGCGCCGGCTTCGATGAAACGCGGGGCGTAGTGATCGGCGCGGGCGATCATGAGATGCACGTCGAGTGGGAGCTTCGTCAGCTTCCGGATGGTGCTCACGAAAGCGGGGCCGAAGGAGATGTTGTCCACGAAATGGCCGTCCATGATGTCGAGGTGGAGCCAATCAGCGCCCGCGGCTTCGACTTTGGCGATGTCGTGGGCGAGGTGGGCGAAGTCGGCGGCGAGGACGGAAGGCGCGATGATGATGCTCATGGAGGTGGGGAGGCTGAACATCGAACATTCAACCTCGGACGTCGAACATCGAACATCGAACGGGGAGAAGGTGGCGTTCAGCCCCATGAGCGGCAGCTTTCCCTTGACGATGGAACGGTCCGTTCGTAGCTACTACGCGTTTTCAGCCGTCGTGACCGCGCTGGCAGCACGATAGCTGCTTTGCATCTGCCCTGTGGAGGCGTTTGGACGAGCTGAGCGTCAGCGCACTAGAAGCAATTTTTTCATGTTGAACGGACTTTTCGGCTGGTTATCCAGCGACATCGGCATCGACCTCGGGACGGCGAATACGCTGGTCTATGTCAAGGATCAGGGGATCGTGCTCCGCGAGCCCTCGGTGGTGGCGGTGCAGGCGGGCACAAATAAGGTGCTCGCCGTCGGCGACGAGGCGAAACGGATGCTCGGGCGCACGCCTTCTAACATCGTCGCGGTGCGGCCGCTCAAGGACGGCGTGATCGCGGACTTCGAGGTGACGGAAGCGATGCTGCGGCACTTCATCGATAAGGTGCATAACCGCCGCTTCGGGATGAAGCCGCATCCGCGGGTGGTGATCGCGGTGCCCTCGGGCATTACGGAGGTGGAGAAGCGGGCGGTGCGCGAGTCGGCGACGCATGCCGGCGCGCGTGAGGTTTACCTGATCGAGGAACCGATGGCGGCGGCGATCGGGGTGGGCCTGCCGGTGCAGGATCCCGCCGGCAATATGATCATCGACATCGGCGGCGGCACCACGGAGGTGGCGCTGATTTCGCTCTCCGGGATCGTGTTTAGTCGCAGTGTCCGTGTTGCTGGCGACGAGCTGGACGAGGCGATCGTGCAGTACATGAAGCGCGCTTATAATCTGATGATCGGGGAGCGGACGGCGGAGGAGATCAAGATCAAGATCGGCTCGGCCTATCCGAGCGAGAAGGAGACGAGCGTGGAGGTGAAAGGGCGTGATCTCGTGGCCGGGCTTCCAAAGACGCTGATGATCACGTCGCAGGAAGTGCGGGAGGCACTCCTGGAGCCGATCTCGACGATTGTGGATTCGGTGCGCATCACGCTGGAGCGTTGTCCGCCGGAGCTCTCCGCTGATCTCGTGGATCGTGGGCTAGTGCTGGCCGGTGGGGGGGCTTTGCTCCGCGGGCTCGACAAGCTTTTGAGCGAAGAGACGGGTTTGCCTGTCCATGTAGCGGAAGATCCGCTGAGTGCCGTGGCGGAGGGAACAGGCAAATGCCTCAATGAACTCAAATTCCTGCGTCAAGTCGCCACAGCAGATCGGTCGTGGCGGTAACGCCGGAAACCGGACACCGCATTGCGGAGCGACTAAGAAGCCGACCGTGACGAGGCCTGTCTTCTCTCCGGGCTCCAGCCGCCGCGGTCTGCTCTCGTCATGAATCGCTCGAGCATGATCGCGTTGGTGATCTTCGCGGCCGGGGTCGGATATTTTCTGAGCCTTGGGCCGGAGAGTACGCGGAATCTGCAATCGAGGTTCTATGAGATGATCGCGCCGTTCCTGACGAGCGGCTCGCGGTTGGAGAAACAGATCACGAGCGTGCGGACGGGCTTGAAGACGCTGGAGGAGCTGGAGCGCGAGGTGGCCGCGCTGCGGGTGGAAAATCGATCGCTGCGGGCGACGCACCAGGGGCTGCGCGATGTAGAGCGGGAAGTGAACCGGCTGCGGCTGGCGCTGGAGTATCGGGAGCGCTCGTTGTTCAAGCTGGTGCCGGCGGAGATTGTGACGCGCGACAGCTCGACGTGGTGGCGCACAGTGACGATCAATCGCGGCCGACGGGACGGGATCGAGAGCGACATGTCAGTGGTGACAGACCAGGGACTGGTGGGGAAGACCACCACGGTAGCCGACACGATCTCGGTGGTGCTGCTGGTCTCGGATGAGAACTGCCGCGTCGCCGCGACGGTGGAAGGGACACGCGAACAGGGGATTGTCTCGGGCGAGCGGGTGGCGGGTGCGACGACGCCGCTGCTGGAGCTGAATTTCCTTTCGAAGACCGCGAACCTGCAGCCGGGACAGAGAGCCTATACGTCGGGTGTGGGTGGTGTTTTCCCCTCTGGGCTCGTGATTGGGACCGTGAAAGAATACCGGGTGCGCGAGCTGGACGGGCAGGCGCGCCTCACCGCCACCGTGGACCTGGCGAAACTCGAGGACGTCTTTGTGGTGACGGGGCGGAAATGATCTTCTTCGCTATTCTCGTGGTGCTGGTGTTCATCGCGCAGATCATCGAGCTGTTTCTGCCGCCGCTGGAGTGGATGTACAACGCGCACATCTACATCGTCCCGGTGATCGTCTTC
>JACCZQ010000026.1 GCA_013695905.1 Chthoniobacterales bacterium | reverse complement strand
GAAGACGCCGTTGCGCTCGAGAAAATGCTCGCTCGCACGGCGCCAGGGAGTCGCCGCTCATGAAGTATATTTTTGTCACCGGCGGCGTCGTCAGCTCGTTAGGCAAAGGTCTCGCCGCGGCTTCGCTCGGGACGCTGCTGGAGCTCCGCGGCTTGCGCGTCATTTTCCAGAAGTTCGATCCCTACCTGAACGTGGACCCGGGCACGATGAACCCTTTCCAGCATGGCGAAGTCTATGTGCTGAACGATGGCGCGGAGACGGATCTCGACCTCGGCCACTACGAGCGCTTCACGAATTGCGTCCTCTCGCGACACAATAATCTCACCAGCGGCCAGGTCTATGAGAGCGTCATCCTGAAAGAACGGCGCGGCGATTATCTCGGCAAAACGGTGCAGGTGATTCCGCACGTCACCGACCAGATCAAAGCGCGCATCCGCGAAGTGGCCGACGAGTCGAAGGCTGACCTGGTGATCACGGAAATCGGCGGCACCACCGGCGACATCGAGGGGCTGCCGTTCCTCGAAGCGATCCGGCAATTCATCCTCGAAGCGGGGCCAGAGAACGTCATCAACATGCACGTCACCCTCGTGCCTTTCATCAAGGCGGCCGGTGAATTGAAGACGAAGCCGACGCAGCAAAGCATCGCGAAGCTGCGCGAGATCGGCATTCAACCGCAGGTGCTGATTTGCCGCACCGAGCTCCCGCTCGACGCCGAAACGCGACAGAAGCTCTCGATGTTCTGCAGCGTCTCCCCGAAAGCGGTGATCGAAGCGCGTGATGTGCGCGACACCATCTACGAGGTGCCGTTGATGCTCCACGAGGAGGGGCTGGACCAGCTCGTCTGCGATTTGCTGCACCTGGACTGTCCGACGCCGGACCTGACGCAGTGGCGGAAGTTCGTCGATCGGATTGTGAATCCGAAGAAGCAGGTGAAGATCGCCGTCGTCGGCAAATACATCGACCTGCAGGATGCCTACAAAAGCATCTACGAATCACTCACGCATGCGGCGGCGAGCCAGGATTGCCGGATCGACCTGAAGTTGATCGACGCGGAGGCGCTGGAAGGCGGCGTCGATGGGCAACTCAAAGACGTGGCCGGTGTGCTGATCCCCGGCGGGTTCGGCGAGCGCGGTGTGGAAGGGAAGATCAAGGCGGCGCGGTTCGCCCGGGTTAACAAGGTGCCGTATCTCGGCCTCTGCCTCGGCATGCAGGTGGCGACGATCGAGTTTGCGCGCGACGTGCTCGGCCTGGAGCAGGCGAACAGCACCGAGTTCGACAAGAGCACGCCCGATCCGGTGATTTCGCTCCTGGAAGAGCAGCGCGGCGTCACGAACAAAGGGGCCAGCATGCGGCTCGGCACCTGGCCGACGAAGATCGCCCCCGGGACAAAAGCAGAGAGCCTTTACGGGAGCAATGAGGCGCTGGAGCGCCATCGGCACCGTTACGAGTTCAACATGAAATATCGCGATCAGATGAAGGAGAAGGGTTTCACCATCTCCGGCACTTCGCCCGATGGAGCGCTCGCGGAATTGATCGAGCTCAAGGATCACCCCTACTTTCTCGCCTGCCAGTATCACCCGGAATTCCAGAGTCGCCCGAACAAGCCGCACCCGCTCTTCAAGGGCTTCGTGCAGGCCTGCCTCGCTCACCAGAGCTGAGGCTCGCCCGCCAGGCGGGTTCGTCGTTTGGCGCGCCTGCGCCACTTGGCGCGCTGTAGCTGCTCGCCTGTGGCGAGCACGGGTATCTGGGGGCGATGTGGGAAAAGCGTAGCCCCACCCGTGAGGGTTCGTCGTGGCAGGTTTCCGAGGACGTGAGCCTCACCCGAAGCGCCACCACATACCCGTGTCGCCCGCAGGGCGACAGCTACAACGGCCCCCGCACGCCGCCCGGCGAATCACGCGGTGATCGCTGCAACGACGCCTAAAGTTCCTGATGCGCCGCGAGATCAATGCTGGCTGAGGAACCACCGGAGCGCCTCGCGGACGTGCGGCGGGTAAATCTCATGCCCGCCGGTGAAGCTCTCCAGCCGGACGTGACGAAACTCCGAGGCTTTCAGCGATTGAAAGACCGCCTCCTGTTTCTCCGCGCGCGCGATCGGATCGTTCCGTCCGCCACTGAGGAAGATGGGAACTTGTCGAAACGCAGCCGCCGAGGCGCGATTTTTCTGCGCCGCCCGTGACGCGGTGTCTTCCTCGCAGCCACTCAGGAGCATGCCAATGACTTTGCGGCCATCGCGCACGAGCCCCGCAGTGATGTCACCGGACCGCTTCGCGCCATTCCCGAAACCAGCCGCAGCCATCGGCCACGCGGTGGAGCCTGGCCATTGCTGCGCCAGATAATCCAGGGCGCCGCCGATCATGGCCAGCCGCCAGCTGTTCGTGTCGTGAAGGGGCGGCGCTTCTCCCTCTGCGGCAAGGACGACCCACCCGGCATGGAGCGCCGCCTCTCGATAGGCGCCGAGTTCCTCGATACTCGCAGCAGCTGCCGTCCCGTTGATGATCAAGACCGGCCAACTCCCGGCGGGATCGAAATTTCGCGGGACCCCGAGCGCGAGCTTTGCGGTCACAGCCGGTGCGTTGCCGTCTCGTCGCGCAGCGGTTTGGCGCATGGGAGAAAGCGGCACCTCGACCACGACGACTTCACCCGGCCGCATCGCCAGAGCTGCAGCTGCTGCTGCGGGGTGGGTCCGGGTCGGCTGACTCGACGTGCGCCGGCGCGTGGGGCTCGGCGTGAGCGACGATGTCCGGCTCAGCTGTGTCTCCGCGATCGGCGGAGCCGCGGGCGCAGCGTCCGACGCACTGATCGCCGAATTCTCCACCCCGCGAGCGGACTTCCGGAGCGGGTTCCCGGGATCGAGGATCCAGTCGGTGCCATTGACGAGGAATTTGTAACCGTGTGTGCCCGGCGGTAGCGAGATGGTCACCGTCCAGGTGCCGTCGCGGTCTTTCGTCATCGGGCGCGCGGTCCAGTGATTGAATTCCCCCACCACCGCGACGCTCTGCGCGTCCGGCATTTTGAGGCGGAACTGGTGCTCAGCTGCTGATGTGAGACCCGGCGCGCCGAAGCTTGCGATGAGGAAAAGAATGGCCGCAGCTCTGCGCACGTCCTGCACCTGCGACGGTCGAATCCAGCGACAGGCGCGTCAACTCACGGGCTGGCGCCGGGCAGAGGGCGAATCTCGCCAGTCACTTCTGCGACGACGCGATAGCCTTCGAGTTGGCGCGGGAGAGCACGTTTTGTCTCGGCGTCATCGGCGACCAGCATGACTTTGATGCACTCGGTTTCGTCATCGTCCGCGAGGCCGACGTAAACGCCGACGACGCCGCGGATCGCCATCAGCTGATCCTGGTGCGCGGCGAGAACCGCATTGATGTCGCGTGAAGGTGAAGGTGAAGGCGTTTGCGCCATGCTGTGATGACACGCCAGAAGCAGCGCACATGCAATGCTCAGGTAACGCATGATGGAAGATCGCGCAGCCGTCGCAAAAATGAAAACACCCGTTCGCACAAACGAACGGGTGTTTCCCACTAGCTCCTGAAATTGGCTGCTTACTGCCCGACCATCGTGGCGCCGAGGAACGCCAGCACCTCGTTGATCGGATTTGCGATCGCGCTCGTGCTGCTGCCGGCGAAGAGAAGACCGACCGCGCGCGGGCGGGTCGAGACGTCTTCGACCATCAGCGAACCGGAATCGCCGCCAGCGAGGAAGCTGCTGTTTCGATTCGTGATCACGATCTGACCGGTGAACGTTTTCGTGAAAGCAGTGCCGCCCGCACATTCGTTATCGTAGGTGACGCTGATCGTCGCATTCAAACCGGAGACCGAGCTGCGCGTGAACCCGGTGGTGCGGCCGCTTTTCTTCACCGCCTGTCTCAGCTGGGCGGCGACAGTTTGCGACGAGATTGGCCCGATCTGCAGGATCGATCCGTCCGTCGCCACCATGCCGGGCGTCACTTTCGCGATCGCAGCATCCACGTTGCTGCCGGGCAGCGAGTTCTTCACCACGAGGGTGGCGACGTTCTGGGCGTTGGCCGCGTTGCAGCCGACGTCGATCAGCCCTGGCTGGATGACGGGATCGCCCGTCTGCGCCACAAGGCCGTTGCCACCGGGGACTTTGTCCGCTTCGAGGACGTGGTAGTTGCTGAGAATGTGCTGCACACCATTGATGGAAACGAGCGAGCCGAGCGTGCCGCCGCAGCAGTAGCCGTTCGCAAGGTCATTCCGCCAGCCGCCGGAGGTGCCGAGCTGGATCGGCGCCGTTTGCTTCGCCTTGTGCAGCGATGCGTTTCCGCCGCTGCCGGGTTTGGCCATGGCGTAGAATTTGTCGGTCAATTCTACCGTCACGCCCACGCCACGCATTCTCGGGGGCAGACTGCGAACGACGTCGCCGACGTTTTCCGCGTCGCGGTCAACGTAGATGACGAGCGCGGGGTTCCCTGCGCCATCGAGCCCAACGGCGGTGCCGAGGATTTCGAGGCTGGACATAAGTCTGCCTGTTTCCTGCGCCTGCACAGCCATAATGGCCTGCACGGCTGCGTGAGCGTGATCGAGCACGCCCGCTGGCGGAGCAGCGAAGGCGGAGAGTGAAGCAAAGCCGGCGGCGATGCTGGCGACGAATTTTGTGAGGGTTTTAATCATTTGGTGTGGTGGAACATGGGTCGTGAGTGCAGCTGGTGCTGCATTCCTGCAGCGTTTTTATCAGACTGTTCTTCTCTGTCAAGCATAAAAACTGCCGATGCGGAAAACAATATGTGGCCGTTTTCCCGCGCCTTCGAGTTTTTGCCAGCAGCCCCGCGGCTACTGGCGCAGCGCGCGCGTAAATCTCACCAACTCAGCCGCGACCTGCTCGATGCGCTCCACGATCTTCGGGTCAGTCACCTCTCCGTCGGTGAATGCCCGCCCCGTCGCATAGACAAATCGCGGGATAATCACGGTGCGAAAATCCAGCATGAGGCTGTTCGCGTAAGCCATCACGGACATGTAACTGCTCATCCCGCCCGCCGCGCAGAGGAACCCCACCACCTTGTCTTCCCAGGCGCTGCCGGTCAGCTCGATCATGTTCTTGGCCGCGGCGCTCATAGCGAAGTTGTAAACAGGCGACGCCACGAGAATGCCGTCGGCGGCGGAGATGGCGGCGTTCAGTTGCTGCGCGCCGGGTTTGCTGTAGCAGGCGCCGGCGTCGCAGAGCGGCACATCGATTTCCGCCAGGTCGAGCCAATGCGGGTCGGCGCCGAGTTCCTGCAGTGCCTTGAGCGCAAGACGACCCATGCGGCGGCTGTTGCTCTTCGCATTTCCGCTGGTGCTGACGACGAGAAACTTCGACATGCGTTTGAGGAGCAAACTATCGCAACTCGCGCCGGTGCCAAATGCCTCCGCCCCCCGCCGCCTCGACCCGCCTCAGAGTTGCGAAACCTGATAGCCCCGCGCGCGCAACATCGTCAGCACTCCTGCCGGACCGCCGAGATGCCCCGCGCCCACCACCACGAAGTGTGTGTGACCACTCTGCAGATAACCCTCGATCTTTGGCATCCAACGGCGATTCCGCTGGTCCAGGATCCGGACGGCGAAGGAGGGAAACTCCCGATATTGATCGTGCATGACGCGCGCCAGGGCATCGACATCGCCGCGCCGCCACGCGGGGAGCCACGCGAACTTCTTCCCCTGCCCCGGCAGGAACGAATGCAACAGGAGCAGCTCGCCCTGGCGATCGGTGAGACCGGAAAACACCTCCGCGTGCTCGCGCGTGCTTTCCAGCCCGAGCACGGTTTTCCGGTTCGCCTTCGCGCGTTGCAACAGAAAGTGATCCACCCCCAGCTGATCCGAGAACCCGTGCAAGCCGGGCGCTTGCAGCACCAGCACGAGAAACCATGGGCGGTAGCGCGCGAACTTCGCCTCCGGCACTCCCATTAACCCGAAGACGCGCCGCACGTAATCATAGGTGCGCGGATCGACATGGTTCTTCAGGCTGTCGCCTTTCGGGTATTCGCCAGCCTGGAGGAGACTCTTCCCACTGCCCGAAAGTGCCTTCTCATCCACCTCGAAGACGATCCGTGAAGAAGCATCGAAGGCACGGTTAAAGGCCGCGGGCAGCGGGTAGTCTGCGCTCCGGAGCGCGTGCACGGAGCCACCGATGTAAATGCTCCGGCCGTTCGGTGCGGTCACTTTCCAGACGGCGGCGGCTTCCGCGCGTGGCAGGAGGCAGGCCGCCTCCATTCCTACGAGGAGCAGGCAAAGAACGGTCACGCGGGAAACTCGACAAGACATGCGCCAAGGCCTTAGCAGTCCGGCGCCGCAGCGACAAGGTTAGTTAACCTACTTTTTGCTTGGAAAGCGGGGGCAACTCCCCTACGCAATGACGGATGCAGCTTCGCCTGACCCGACTCGCCTGGACCTCGACAGCCCTGGTCACGCTCGTGCTCGCCGCGCCCGCGGCGTTAGCTCAATCCGAGGACGCCGCGATCGAGCGGCTCCTGAAGAAACTCCCGCCGCCCGAGAAGCTGGTGAAGCCCGGGCAGGCGACCAACATTCAGTCGGCCGATCCTGCCGCGCACGATCCGCTCACGAAGGGGGTCTTAAGCGCAGTGCAGGGTGGCAATTCCAAGCGCGCTTATAGCCTGGTGCGACAACTCACTGACCGCCATCCAAAGAGCGCCGACGCCTGGAATCTCCGCGGCGTAATCGCGTTTCTGGCCAAGCAACCGGGCGACGCCCGCTCCTCCTTCCAGAAGGTGCTGGCGCTGCAGCCGCGCTTCTCGCTCGCGCATTTCAGCCTCGCCCAGCTGGAGGTGGCGCAGAATCGCTACGCTGCCGCCATCCCCCACCTGCAGCGCTACGTGCAGGCGGAGCCGAAAGCGGCGCTTGGGTGGTTCGCGCTCAGTGATTGTGCGCTGCGCGTCGGTCGAAAGGGCGACAGTGTGAAGTACGCGCGCAGAGCCACGGCGCTCGCACCATCGGAAGCGGCCGCCTGGTTTCAGCTGGCGGCCGCGGAGAACGCCACCGGCAATCGACCGGGCACCCTCACCGCCCTGGCGCGTGCGGCCGAGGTCTCGCCGGATAACGGCGCCATCCTGGCAACGATCGGCTACGGCTACATCAACCTGAACCGCCCGCAGCAGGCCATCCCGTCGCTCACTCGCGCCGCGAAGCTCATGCCGAAGGACGCGCTGGTCCACGCGCAGCTGGGGTTCTGTTTGCAAAGTGTCGGGCGCCTCGATCCCGCCGTGTCGCACCTGCGGAAGGCGGCGCAGCTGGCGCCGAACTACCCCCCGGTGTGGGAACATCTCGGCATCGCCTATCGGAAACAGGGGCGGCATCGCGAGGCGCTGCAGGCGTTTGAGAAAGCCACCCGGCTGATGCCGAAGTATCGCAGCAGCTGGCAAAACCTCGCCGACACCCACCGCGCCCTCGGGCAGGCGGCGCAGGCGAGCCGCGCCGCGAGTCGCGCGCAATCGCTCCCGAGCACGCCGGTTTCCGCGGTGCAGCGGCCGTAGGCGGGTTTAAGCGTTTACGGTCACCGCGTTGGTGCAGCGGCCGGTGGTCTCAAACTCTGTGATGTTCCCAATCGTGGAAGTCAGGCAAGGGCGGCTTCCAGAAGCAAACGGAGCGGAGCGATTCGGCGCGCTTTTTTTTCGACGACCAAGCCGAAGACCTCCTTGATCGACTACTGCGTGCTCGGGTTGAAAACGTTCGAGTAGCCGAGTCACGCCTGGCACCGCGCCCAACTTCACCTAACGGCAAAATCGGGTTACACACCTCCCGGCGGACGGAAATATCCTTTGATGCTGACAACCGGATCGCGCACGCAGACCTGCACATGCGTTTTCGCCTGAATCTTCGCGCCGGGGTAGAGTTCGCCGCCTTCGGTAAAAATCCCCCGCACCGTGTCGAACGGATTATGTTCCTGCTCCCGCAGGAGATGGACAAAATTGACCACCGCGCAATCCAGATGCCGTTTCACCAGATCGATATCGCCCTGAAGGGCGGGTTCGTTCTTCGGCAGAGCAGCGCCCGCCTGCGCGATTGTGCGGGAAAACTCATCGTAACCGGCACGAATGATTTCCAGCGAGCCCGCGTCCGTGAGGTCCAGACAATTGCCAAGATCGATGATCGCACCAATCACGAAGGGATCGCGTATTCTCCTCGCCGGGTCCGGCGGATGTTTCATCAGGAATTGCGCCCAATCCAGCGCGCGCCTTGGACTATTTTCCCAAAAGTATGCGCCATGCCCGAGCCAATCGTGAATGTTCCGGCTGGGCGTGACATGTTCTCGACCGGCGAGAATTGCTTCGCCCACCTTTCGTTCGCAGCCGTGATAGCCGAGGACAAACGAGGTCGCGAACATCCGCCGAGCCTACCGATATTGGCTGGCGACTTTGTTGTCCTTGGTGATGAAGCCGTTTTTGCGCAGAAACGCGCGCGCCGATCGCGGCGACTTGTTGATTTGATCTCCGGCTTTCTTGATCGCCCGGACTTCACTTCGAACTTCTGCTGCGCTGCGTTTCGCAATGACGGCCACCATGGCCATCAATAAAGCTGAGCACCTGCCCCGCGCGCAAGGCAAATTCAGCGGCGCGCGCACCCATCGTCGCTGTCAGAACCTTCCCTCCATAGCCGAGTCCGTCCAAACCCAAGTCTGCAGCAGGTCCCGTCAGGGTGTGATTGAAGTTGGGTCCGAAATTTAAGCAGCGCGTTGGTCCTCCCAATATGCATCCCACTGTTGGTTGGCCCTGAGGACCCGTAGTTGTGCGAGCGCGTCGGCATTGGCGGGCAGCCACGCG
>JACCZQ010000020.1 GCA_013695905.1 Chthoniobacterales bacterium | reverse complement strand
TCGTCACGAGGTCACCGGGAGCAATGTCTCGCGGCGGCTGTTTGTGCCGCTCGGGCAGGTTTATAACGGCTCGGTTTACCTGCATGTGCGCACCAGCTCGCCGGATCGCGCGACGGTCACGGGAATGATCGGCACCGTCCGCCAGACGCTGCGCGCGGTGAGTCCGGAGATCCCGCTGCTGCACATCGCGCCGTGGGTCGATTACATGGAGCGCAACGTCGGCCTCTGGGCGATCCGGTTGGCGGCGGTGATGTTCGGTGTCTTCGGTGGAATCGCGCTGCTGCTGGCGGTGGTCGGGGTTTACGGAGTGAAAGCGTATTCCGTGGCGCGGCGAACGCGGGAGATCGGGATCCGGATGGCGCTCGGCGCAAACCCGGGAGACGTGTTCATGCTCATCATGCGTCAGGGTGCGCTGCAGACTGCCTTTGCGTTGGCGATCGGGATCCTGCTCGCGCTCGGGGCGGGCCGTGTGCTGGCGCAGATGCTCTACCAGGTGAGCCCCGCCGATCCGATGGCGCTGCTGGTGGCGTCGGCCTTGTTAGGCGCGGCGGCGTTGCTGGCGTGTTTCTTCCCGGCGCGGCGGGCAACGCGGGTGTCGCCGATGACGGCGCTGCGGACGGAGTGAAAGGGAAATTCCAAATCCCAAGCTCCAAATTCCAGAGAAGCACCAAGCTCCAAACTCGGTAGGAGACAGCTTCAGCGACTGCTCAACCCTTGAGGGGCCGTCTAGAAAGTCTGTCATCCTGAGCACCGCGAAGGATCTCTGACTGCTTTTCCTGCCGCGCCACCCGAGAAACAGTCAGAGATATTTCGCTACGCTCAATATGACAGTGGAAAGCGCACTTTTTAGACACCCCCTGAGGACCGGCGACGCACATCGCCAACTTGCGACGCACATCGCCAACTTGCGACGCACATCGCCAACTTGCGACGCACATCGCCAACTTGCGACGCGTCACGACAAGTGCCGGAGGCACGACGGAATGAAGCCCGGTGCGGAGCGACAGCGAAGCTCCGGGAATGCGTGAGCAATGAGAGGGAGAAACCCCGGCAGGGGTGACGGAACCGCTGCAGAAGAACTACACACGCCGACTGCAGCGGTGAGCTTCCGCCGCCCCGTTCCGGGGCTTGGCATCTTCGCGGGACTCCATCCCCGGAGTTCCGCTTGCGCTTCACTCCGGGCTTCATTCCGTCGCACCTCCGGTGCTCTGATAGCCGGGGTGGGCGCTCGGCTCGGCAGTGCATCGCAGCGCTGTCCGAAGTCTGGCGCGGCGTCGGCGGCTAGGCCTTCTTCGCAGTGATGTAGTCGTTTACCAGCCGCTCAAGGATTTCGAGCGGCAAGGCGCCGTTCTTCAGCACCACATCATGGAACTCACGCTGATCGAACTTCGCGCCGAGCTCCTGCTGCGCACGCGTGCGGAGTTCCTGGATTTTCATCATGCCGACCTTGTAGGCGCAGGCCTCCCCCGGCATGACGATGTAACGCTCGATCTCTGATGTGACCTCGCCCTCCGCCATCCCGGTTTTCTCCAGCATGTAGGCGATCGCCTGCTCCCGCGTCCAACGCTGCGCGTGAATACCGGTGTCCACCACCAGCCTCACCGCGCGGAACATCTCCGCCTGCAGCCGGCCGAGGTCGCCAAACGGATCGCCTTCATACCAGCCCGCCTCTTTCGCCAGCCACTCGGTGTAAAGCGCCCAACCCTCCGAGTAGGCGGTGAACGGCACCAGCTTCCGGAATTGCGGCAACCCCGTGAGCTCCTGCGCGATCGCGATCTGGAAGTGATGTCCCGGCACCCCTTCGTGATACGAAAGTGTGGGCATGCCCCACTTCGGCACTTCGGTCATGTCGCGCAGGTTCGCGTAGAAAACGCCGGGCCGTGAGCCATCCATCGCGGGCGCCTCGTAGTAAGCGCCCGCCGCCGTCGCTTCCTTGAATTCCGGCACACGCCGCACTTCCATCGACGCTTTGGGCAGCGTCGCGAACATCGCCTCCGACCGCTCGAGCGCCACGTCGATCAGCCGCTTGTATTCTGCGAGCGCGGCTGCGCGGCCAGCGTCGTCGTTCGGATAAAGAAAGCGCGGATCTTTGCCTAACGAGCGCACCGTCTCCGCGATCGGCTGCCCGGCGAAGCCATTCGCATCCAGGATCGCGCGCATCTCTCCCTCGATCCGCTCCACCTCCGCCACGCCGATCGCGTGGATCTCCGCCGGGTTCAACGGCACGGTCGTGTATTGCCGCAGCACGTAGGCGTAGAACTCCTCACCATCGGGCAATTTCCACACGCCATCGTCGGTCGTCGTCTTGTTCAGCAGCTCCGCCCAGTAGGCGATCAGCTTCTGGTAGGCGGGGTAAACGTCCTCCTCGATCGCTGCTTCCACGCGCCGCTGGAACTCCGCGCGCTGCTCATCATTGAGCTTCCCGATTTTCGCCGCTCGTTCCTTGAACGATGTCGCGAGGATATTTTCCGCCGCCGGCTTCGCGGCGAAATCGGTCATCTCCTGCAGCACCTTCTCCACCACGAACCGCGGCGGAATGATGCCTCTCTCCTCCCGCGCCTTCAGGCTCTCCGTCAGCTGATCCCACTTCTTCGGCAAGGCCGCCAGCCGGTCGAGGTAATACTCAGCGTCCTTCGCGTTGTTCAGCCGGTGCGTGTTCGCCATGAACGACGGGAACTGATTCTGCACCCCGAAGAGCTGATTGACCGGATAGTTGTGCCACTGAAATTTCTCGCCATCGAGCTGTCGCTGCAGGAACCACTCGAACACCGAGGTGGAAAGCCGCTGCGATTCGTTCTGCCTGGAAATCGGATACGCGCGGAGCTGCTCCAGGTTTTTCCGGAGCCGATCGAACTGCTTCTGCTGATGCGCGGGTGAGACATCGCCGAGTTTCCCGCTGTGACCGGTGATGCCGAATTGCTCGATCAATCCCAGCGACGTGAGCAGCTCCGGCTCGTCGAACACGAACTCGATGAACGCCTTTTCGTAGAAGACATTCAGGCTCCACGGGCGAAACCAGATGGCGTTCACCACGAAGACGGCTGCCACCACGATGAGCAGCAAAACCAAGGCTCCGAGCCACTTCAGCACGCGCTTGAGCATGGCGCAGCAAAGGCTGCCCGGCTGCTCGGCGTCAATGGAAACTTAGCAAGGAGTGGCGGGCGATCGTCGTCGCGGACGACCGGAGCGCAAACCCCGCCGGGTCGGGAGACCGCGGCCGACAACGGCAGACCACACGACATGACCGCGCGCCGTTGTAGGCCGCGTCTCCTGACGCGGCGGGGTTTGACGTGGATACTCGCTGCATGCGTTCCGCACACCGCGCCTCCCGCACACGTAACGGCCGCCTGCCCCCCCGCGCCGCTCAGACGCGACAACTCGGACGTGGCGCAAGTTTCCAACTTGCTGTCTGCGAAAATCCAAGTTGAAAACTTGGGCTACGGAAGTCACCCACGCGGCCACCCGGTCTTAGCCAGGTGCAGCTGAATCGCGCCCGCTACTTCAGCGAAGCCATATCGATCACAAACCGATACTTCACATCGCTCTTCAACATCCGCTCGTACGCTTCGTTGATCTTATCGATGCCGATCATCTCGACCTCGCAGGTGATCCCCCGTTCGGCACAGAAATCCAGCATCTCCTGTGTCTCTGCGATTCCACCGATCAACGACCCCACCAGCTGCCGCCGCGGCGCGATGAGGCTGAACGCCGCCACCGGCGACGGCTCCGGCGCCGCACCCACCAGGCACAGTGTGCCGTCACGTTTCAAGAGCGCGAGGTAAGCGTTCAGGTCGTGCTTTGCAGAAACCGTATCGAGGATGAAATCGAAGCTGTTCGCCTGCTTCTCCATCTCCTCCTTGTTCTTCGACACCACCACTTCTGAGGCGCCGAAACGCCGCGCGTCCTGCGCCTTCTCCGGCGAGGTCGTGAAGAGCGTCACCTCCCCGCCGAACGCAGCGGCGAATTTCACCCCCATGTGGCCCAGGCCGCCCAGCCCCACCACGCCGACTTTCTGGCCCGCGGCTACTTTCCACCGCTTCAGCGGCGAGTAGGTGGTGATGCCCGCGCACAACAGCGGAGCCGTCGCCGCGAGATCGGCGTTCTCCGAAACGCGCAGCACAAATTGTTCGTCCACCGCGACGCTCTTCGAATATCCACCAAAGGTGTGGCCGCCGGTGTGTGGGTCATCGCTATTATAAGTGAAGGTCGCCCCGTTGCTGCAGAACTGCTCCAGGCCTTCCCGGCAATGGACGCAGGAATGACAGGAATCCACCATGCAACCCACCGCGGCCAGCTCCCCCTCGCGGAAGTTCTCCACCTTCGCGCCCACTTTCGTGATGCGGCCGACGATCTCGTGCCCCGGCACACACGGGAACTTCGTCGCACCCCACTCGCCGCGCGCCGTGTGGAGATCGGAATGGCAAACGCCGCAGAAAAGAATCTCGATCTGCACATCCGTCGGGAGCGGATCGCGCCGGTCGAAGGAAATCGGCGCCAGTGGCGCGGTGGCAGTTTGCGAAGCATACCCTTTCGTCGAGACCATGCCTCTTATTCGCGGGCGCACGCGCGATGGACGCCTCCAACCAAGCCGCTCTGCGCACGCCTCCGTGGTTTTACTGGGACACTTCCGGCTCCCGGGGCTCGCCGGATGCTTAAGCAGTAGTGTGAAACTCCTCCCAATGAGCTTGCGCGACGCCAAGATCCGCGAAGAAGGTGCTGTTCGCCGCCTGCCGCCGTGCAGACGAAACACATCTCCGCTTCGCGCGAAGAGGTGGTGCCGCCGCAGCCGCTGATGATCCAGATCCGCCCGGAGCAAATCATCGTGAGCGCCATTTCCATCGGACACCCGCGCCTCGCCGTGATTAACGATCGCCAGATCGGTGAGGGTGAATACCTCGTCGTCCGCACCCCGGCCGCTCACGTCACCGTGCGCTTGCGCGTGACGCAGATCGCCGACGGCCGCATCGAACTCACCGACGGGATGCAAACCATCACCGCGCGGATCGGATTGCCGGCGAAACCCTGAGCCCGCCCGCCGCCGCGGCGCACCCGGTCTTCCCGTGGTAAGCTCCGCCGCCATGGTGCTCTTCTCGGTTCTCGATCTGGCCCCGGTCATCGAAGGGGGTGACGCCGCCCTCGCCTTCCGCAATAGCGCCGACCTCGCGCGCCACGCGGAGCAGTGGGGTTACCACCGCTTCTGGCTCGCCGAGCATCACAACATGCCCGGCATCGCGAGTGCGGCGACGACGGTGGTGATCGGGCATGTCGCTGCTGCGACGACGACGATCCGCGTCGGGGCGGGCGGTGTCATGTTGCCAAACCACGCGCCGCTCATCATTGCGGAGCAATTCGGCACCCTCGCCTCACTTTACCCCGGCCGCATCGATCTCGGCCTCGGGCGCGCCCCGGGCACGGATCAACTCACCGCCCGCGCACTCCGTCGCCATCTCGGCGGCGGCGCGGACAGCTTCCCTGATGATGTGGTGGAGCTGCAATCCTACTTCCGCGCCTCCGCCGCGACGCAGCCGGTGCAGGCGGTGCCCGGTGCCGGGCTCGAGGTGCCGCTCTATCTGCTCGGCTCCAGCGATTTCAGCGCGCGGCTCGCGGCGCAGCTCGGCCTTCCGTTTGCCTTCGCCTCGCATTTCGCGCCCGAGTACCTCCACGTCGCGCTCGAGTTGTATCGACGGAATTTCCGCCCTTCTGTCGCGTCCCCGAAACCGCACGTCATCGTCGGTGCCGGCGTTTACGTGGCCGATACCGACGCGGAGGCGCAGCGCCTCTTCACCTCCGCGCAGCAGCAGGTGCTGGCGCTCATCCGCGGCCGGCCAAGCCTGCTCCCGCCGCCGGTCGAGACCATGGACGGCCGGTGGAGCGCGGCCGAAGAACGCGCCATCCTCCAGCGGATGCGCTGCGCCGCGGTTGGGTCACCGGAGACCGTCCGCCGACAGCTCCGGGCGCTGCTTGACGAAACGGCGGCCGATGAAGTGATCGCCGTCGCGCAAATCTTCGATCACGCGGCGCGGCTCCGTTCCTTCGAAATGGCCGCGCATATTTTCGCCGGTCTCAACTCGGCTGCAGCCCGCTAAGACCGTTTGCCGTGACCGGTCGGCGCGGCTCAAGCCCTGTTCCGGAAGTGGCCGATCACCCAAACGACCGCGACAACGATCGCGATCACCCAGAGGAGGTTGAGAGCGACGGCGGTCACGGCGAGGACCAGCCGCGCCACGACCCAAACGATGACCAGCAGAATTGCGATCCAAATCAGCGAATGCTTCATCCACCGGAATCGTCCGCCCCTCCGCCCGCGCGCCTGTAACATGCGTTCCCACCTCGATCCGCCGCAGGTGCAGCCCCGCGCCGCGCAGTTTCCTACGGCGGGCCGCAGCCGTGAGCACGATAACTGCTACACAACCCGGCATGCACCTCAACCCTGCTATCACCCGCGGCGCCAACTTCGTCGCCGGCTCCCATCTCTCCCCGAGGCGGACGGCTCCAGCCGCACGCCCTGTCGCCGCGTCTTCGCCTGAGGCTGTCGCGGAGATCCACGCTTACATCGCCGCTCGCGATCTGGCCCTTGCAGAAGCTGAAGGGCAGCCGACGAACGCCACCCTCACGCGCGCTGCGATCGCAAACGAGCTGGTCGAAAATTGCACCAGACCGGCGCGATTTTCCTACCGCGCGCAGTCGCTGCCGGTCGCCGAAGCGAGCCGCGAACAAAGCCGCTGCGAAGCGGTCAAGGCGCGTCTCGCGCAGCTCCGCCACCGCGCCGCCTACGGGCAGCACCGGTTCGAGTGCGCGGCTGCGGCCTGATTTTTCACGTCCGCTCAGCCGTATTCTGAGCCGTCCCGGACGCACCGGCCGGCGCGCCGACGAAGGCGGTTTCTTTTCCTTGCCGGAGAATATTTCCGCTCTGCCGAGATTTCCCTATCGGCACGGCACAGTATCTGTCATGCTTCTGTTTCGACATCCATAACGCGGTCAGCGATTTATGTTCCCGCTCGCGGCGGACGGAAAATCGACCGCACTTAACAATTCATATTCAATGCAGATGTTCTCCTCCACGCCCCGCAGCGACACCCCTCCCAGTGCACCTCCCATTCCCGCCGCCCGGCCGTCGAATGGCACCGCCCAGATCCCCCGGACCGGCGGCGTTCTCTCCAGCGGCGTCTCCATCAAGGGCTCGATCAAATTTAGCGACGAGCTCCATATCGACGGCGAGGTGGAAGGCTCCATCGACTCAGGCGGTCGCCTGACGGTCGGGAAGAATGCGCACATCCGCGGCGAGATCAGAACGCGGGCGGTCGCGGTTTACGGCATTATCGACGGCAACGTCACGGCCGCCGAGCGTTGCGAGCTGCACTCCGGCTGCACATTGCGCGGCGACATCGAAGCGCCGCGCCTGGTCGTTGACGAAGACGCTACCTTCCTCGGCAGCGCGAAGATCGCGACCGCTCCACGGCCGGCGTAGTCGGAGCGAGAGAAACTCGCGAACAAACGCGAGCTGGAAACGACCGCTCCCCGCTTACGAGGAAAACTTTCCGTAAACCGCGAGCACAGGAAAGTAGCAGCGGTTCTTGCTGCGGTAATCGCTCACGAAGCCGTCCTTCGTCCGAATCTCGACGTGCCCGGCACCACCCGTACCCTTGCCGTAAACAATCACGGCACCGATCGGAGCCGCATATGGATCGCGCATCGGAAGTTTCTTGAAGCCATGATTGCGCACCAGCTCCTCGCCGGCTTCCCGCGCATAATTTGTCTTCGGGTAGGAGTCCACCACCCCCGCGGCGAGCAGCGCCTGTTTCACGTAGCGCCAGCAACGCGCCTTCGTCCGGGCATTTGACCGCTCCTGCGCGATGGTCGCAGCGCGACGCAACCGTGGGTCGAGTCGCGGATCAATTTTTGCCGAGGGCCGCACCACCGGCACGTGATATCGGCGGATGATACGAGCGCTGGTGACGCGACCGGAGCTCGAATCCTGATAGTAGAAGCGCGAGGTCGATCGCACCAAGCCTTCAGCTTGAGCAGCGGTGGCGGAGAACCCGAGGCAGAGAAGAGCGAGAACAGAAAAGGAAACGAAGCGTTGCACGGGCACTGTGTATGCAAGGCTCGTGCCAATGGTGCCAGCGTTTTCTTTGGGATAACCGCATATTACGTAAGGTGTTCACCGTACGTAGATTATAGGAGGTTTACCAGCTGTAACAAAGAACCTTAATTAGACTCTTAGTAGGGTCTAGAAAGCAAAAGCGGCAGCCGGGCTCCCTCTCCATTCTGCCCGCACTGCCGCCCGCTATCCTCTCCGAAATATGTTGCTAGCTCTCGACGGATGTGCCGCGAATCTCGCCGCGCCATGCTCCCGTCGCACCGCCGCGCTCTTCGATGAATTCCTTGAAGCGCTTTAAATCGCCCTGCACGCGCATCGACACGGCACCGAGCGCGTCGCCGACGTTCTCGATGAATCCTTCCGGATCGTATGACATCGTCAATGTCACGCGCGTCCCGCCGTCGCCCGCGCTCGTGAACCGCACCTCGCCGCCATTCTGTGCCCCCGAGGTGCTGCGCCAGGCGATCACCTGGTCCGGCTCCTGTCGGTAGATCTCGGCGTCCCATTGTTTGTCCTTGCCGGCGATCTCCGCGTGCCAATGCAGGCGTTTATCGTCGAGTTGGCGGACTTCCTTTACGCCTTCCATGAAACGCGGAAACTCCTCAAACTGCGTCCACTGATTATAGACGGTGCTGATCGGTGCATTTACTTCGATAGATTTTTCGATGGTTTCCATATGTTAATTCCTTTCGCTCGCCAAAGGGGTTCGAATCCCGTCCGCCGCTTGGACCTGCGATAGTCTTCGACCTTCCGGAAACCCTGCCGCGCAGGCCTCTCATGCCTCCAACCTGCGCCGGACACCACAGATGTTAGAGTCCCCGCTGTGCAACCGACCGATCGAAGCGCCAGCGCAGCTGTGCGTGAAGCCGAGGCGTTCTTCCACCAGCAGATTCCGCTCACCCGCGCGATGGGCGTGCGGGTGGTGAAACACGACACCACCGGCTTCACCCTCGAGGCGCCGGTGGCCCTCAACTACAATCACCTCCACACCGCTTTCGGCGGCAGCATCAATGCCGTCGCCACCCTGGCCGGCTATGGAGTGCTCTGGCTCGAGTTGCGCGCCGGAGCTGCGCACATCGTCATCCGCGAAAGCTCCATCCGTTTCCTTCGCCCGGTGCGCGAAACCATCCGCGCCACCTGCAGCGTTCCGGATCAGGAGCAACTGCAGACCTTCCGCGCGCGGTTAGCGGCCAAAGGAAAAGCGCGCCTCACCTTGGAGGTGCGCGTGGAAGAAAACGGCGCCACCGCCGCCGAATTTACCGGCACGTTTGTGGCGCTGGCGAGCAGCGGCGGCTGACGCAATCAGCACACCGCTGCTCTCCGAACGGCGCCTGATTTAGTACGTTTGCTCCTGCACGCGGGCCCGCCGGGCCTGGGCGCGGCGCTGGCTCGCGGCACCACGTCCACGACGGACCTCGCTGCGGCGGACCTGACGGCCAGTGCGCCGATATTGGCTGCCGCCGCGTCGCACTGCGTAACCCCGCGTCCGGTACCCGGAACGTGCTCCGTAGTAGCCGCCGCGTCGCACTCCGTAACCCCCCGTCCGGTACCCGGAGCGTGCTCCATAGTAGCCGCGCGTCGTGCGATACCGCGGCGTCACATAACCACGGCGATAGCCATAGCCATATGGATCATGCCGATAATAGTGCCCCGGCGTACCATAAGTGGCATACACACCGGTGTGCACCCTGCCGCGCCCATAATACGGGTCGTTACATCCCGTCACCACAAACCCGAGCGTTCCCACAAGGAACGCCAGCGCGAACGGCTTCCAACGGAAGCGCCGTGCTCCTCCACCAGCCGATGGCGAGCAAAGCTGCGCTTCTGCATTTTTTAGAATGTTCATATCTTTGATTCGAACGGCGCAACCGTTTGACTCCCAGAATCTTTAATAAATTGCGGTGCAACAAAGCGGCTGCTCGACCGGACCCGCCCGTGGGCCGCAACGTGCAGCCGTCGCAGCGCCCCTTCACAACCATCGGCGCGAGGGCGCCGGCTCCACCGCACCGGGGTCTCGCGAAACTCAAAAAACGCAGGGACGCTCGCCAGCAGCGAACGTGACACCGCGCATGCGCCCTGTTACGCAGAGACATGATCCGCGCTTTCCTCGCCGCCACGCCGCGCGGCCGCTCCTTCCTGCTGCTGCTACTCGCCGGCTCGGTCGTGTGTTTCCTCACCAGCGCAAGCGCGCAGGAGCAGAAGCCAGCCTCGCCCGAAAAGAAGTTCAGCTACCTCATCAAAGGAGGGACCGTTTACGACGGCACCGGCGACAAGCCGCGCCGTGCCGACGTCGGGATTCGCGGTGATCTCATCGTCGCCGTCGGCGCACTTCGCGAAACCGAAGCCGAAAACGTCATCGACGCCCGCGGCCTCGCCGTTGCTCCCGGCTTCATCAACATGCTCTCCTGGTCCACAGAATCGCTCCTGCACGATGGCCGTTCGCAGAGCGAAATCCGGCAGGGCGTCACCACCCAGATCATGGGCGAAGGCTGGTCGATGGGACCGCTCACCGACGACATGAAGAAGCGCATGATCGACGAGCAAAAGGACGTGAAGTTCGAGATCGAATGGACCACGCTCGCCGAATATCTGCGTCACCTCGAGCGGCGCGGCGTGAGTGCGAACGTAGCTTCCTTCCTGGGTGCAGCCACCGTGCGGGAGCACGTCATCGGCCTCGAAGACAAGCCGCCCACGCCCGAGCAGCTCGAGCAGATGCGCGCCCTCGTCCACACCGCCATGGAGGAAGGCGCGCTTGGCATCGGCTCGTCGTTAATCTACGCGCCCGGCTTCTACGCGAAGACCGAGGAGCTGATCGAGCTCTGCAAAGTCGCGGCCCAACACCAAGGCAAATACATCTCGCACCTGCGCAGTGAAGGGAACCGGCTCATCGAAGCGGTCGAGGAGCTGATCCGCATCAGCCGCGAAGCAGGTCTCCCCGCCGAGATCTACCACCTGAAAGCCGCGGGTGAGAAGAACTGGGGGAAGATGGACCAGGTGCTCGCCATCGTGGAGAAAGCGCGCACCGAAGGTCTCAAAATCACCGCCGACATGTATAACTACCCCGCGGCCGGCACCGGCCTGGACGCTGCCATGCCGCCGTGGGCCTTGGCAGGAGGCTATGAAGCACTCTTTGCCCGGCTGCAGGATCCGGCGGTCCGTGAGAAGCTCGCGCGCGCGATGGGCACACCGTCCGATGAATGGGAAAACCTTTACCTCGCGGCCGGCTCTCCAGATCGCCTCCTCCTGGTTGGGTTCAAGTCCGAGAAGCTAAAGCCGCTCACCGGAAAGACGCTGGCCGCAGTGGCGAAGGAGCGCGGCACCGATCCTGTCGCCACCATCATGGACCTCGTTCTGGAGGACCGCTCTCGTGTGGAGACGCTTTACTTCCTCATGTCGGAAGAGAACCTTCGAAAGCAGCTGCGGAAAAAGTGGGTCTCCTTCGGCTCCGATGAAGCATCGCAAGCTCCTGAAGGAGTCTTCTTAAAATCCAATCCGCACCCGCGCGCGTATGGGAACTTCGCGCGGTTACTCGGCAAGTATGTGCGCGAAGAGAAGGTGATCTCCCTGGCAGAAGCAGTGCGCAGACTCAGCCATCTGCCGGCCACGAACCTCGGCCTGGACCGCCGCGGCCTGCTCAAGGCGGACCAGATGGCGGACGTTGTCATCTTCGACCCGGCGACGATCGCCGATCGCGCCACCTTCGAGCAGCCACATCAATATGCCGTCGGCATGAAGCACGTGCTGGTAAATGGCGTGCCCGTCTTAAAGGACGGAGAGCATACCGGCGCCACACCCGGACGCGCGCTCTGGGGACCGGGTAAAACGTCTCCTTAGGTCAAATGCACAGCACCCAGGACGGAACCGCGGAGGCACCGCCGTCAGTCAAGGTCATCCTGTGGCTGGCGCTCCTCGGCGTCGCGCTCCTCGCGCTCTCCGAGACGCGCCCGCCGCGGGTCGTGGAAGCCGCCGCACCCACGGAGCAGTTCTCCGCCGCGCGCGCAAAGATCCACCTCGACAAAATCGCGCGGGAGCCGCGCCCGCTCGGCAGCGCAGCCAACCACCGGGCACGCGATTACCTCGTGCAACAACTCGAGTCGCTCGGCGGCGAGGTGCGGGTGGAGCGCACCGTTGGCGTCACCCGTTCCGGACGGCAGATCAACGCCGGGACCGTCCATAACATCGTGGCGCGGTTCCCCGGCACCGCCCACAGCCGCGCCGTCATGCTGGTGGCGCATTACGACTCCGTCCCGCAGGGACCCGGTGCCGCGGACGCCGGCGCCGGGGTCATCGCCATCCTCGAAACGGTCCGTGCGTTGCGAACCGCACCTCCGCTGCAAAACGACCTTCTGGTGCTGTTCACTGATGGCGAGGAGGAGGGACTCCTCGGCGCCGCCGGCTTTGTGGAGGATCATCCGGAGCTGACGGCGCAGGTCGGCGTTGTGCTGAACTTCGAAGCCCGCGGAACTTCCGGCCCCGCCATGATGTTCGAGACCAGCACTGACAGTGGCTGGCTGGTGCGGGAGTTCGCGCGCGCCGCGCCCTACCCAATGGCGGCTTCGCTGGGTTATGCGGTTTACGAGTATTTGCCTAACGACACCGACATGACGGTCTTCAGGAAAGCCGGCCTGGCGGGGTTAAACTTCGCCTTCACCGCCACCTTTCAGAACTATCACACCCGCCTCGATACTCCGGAGAACCTCGACCTCCGCAGCGTGCAACACTTTGGCGACAACGCCGTCGCACTGGCGCGCCACTTCGGGGATCTTCAGCTCCAGGACGAGCGCCAGCCGGACCGCGTATACTTCAACTGGATCGGCAGCCGGTTAATTGATTACCCGCCACAGGGAGTCTGGCTGCTCCTTGTGGTGTCAGCTGTCCTCTTTGTCGCGGTTATCGTCATCGGCCGAAAGAAGCACCTGCTCACTTATAAAGGAATAGCTGGCGGCGTTGGGGGCTTTCTGCTGCTTCTCTTCGCATTAGGTGGAGGAGCGTACGCTTCCTGGTGGATAACTACCTCGTGCCTCGTCGATGAGCTCCTTTTCGGCGATACAAGGAGCAATAAACTTCTTCTCCTCGGCTGCCTGGGTGTAGGTGCTGCGCTGGCCGTTCTTGTTCAAGGAGGTTTGATGGGGAGAGTAGGCCGCTACAACCTTGCCGCAGGGACATCCTTCGCTGCAGGTGTCGTAGCTCTCGCCGTCAGCCTCTGGTCGCCGGACGCTAGCTACGCGTTTCAGTGGCCGCTCGTCTCAGGACTGGCAGGGTTCATGGTGAGCCTTACGAGCAAGAACTCTTCCGTTGCCTCAGCCGCGGAGTTCTGCGCCGCTCTCCCTGCGGTGCTGATTCTGGTGCCCCTGAACTACTTTCTCTTCGTTGCGCTTGGCTTCAATGCCATCTTTGTCGTTGTCGTTTCGGTGTTCGCCACGTTTTTCGTGGCGGTGACGTCGCCGCTCCTCCTCCACATTGGCGCTCGATCGCGCTGGACGGCTCCCGCGGTTCTTTCCTGTGCACTTCTCTCGCTGGCGGCCGGCGTGCATCTTTCTCGCTTCAGCCCAGACCACCCGCGGCGGAACAGCATCGTTTACGTCCTTAACGCCGACCTCAATGAGGCGCAGTGGATCAGCTACGACAGGGAGCCCGACGCATGGACATCGCAGTTCGTGGGTGAGGACCGCCGGCGCGGCTCAAATCCCGCTTTCGTGCTCGGTCAGACACGGCAGGTAATCTCGGCCGAGGCGCCCCTGCTTCCGCTGGAGGTGCCGACCGCCACGATTGTCAGCGACGCGATGGAAGCCGGCCAGCGAAGACTAACGCTCCGTGTCGGTTCTCCCCGTGCTGCCAGCGTGCTGCTCATGCGCTTCGCACCTGAGGTGAATCTCCGCCGCCTCGTCATCAATGGCCGACCCTACGCGATCGACACCGAGCCCGCGACACAAACTCCATGGGACTTCCGCTACCACAGCGCGCCGCCCGAAGGCCTGGAAGTGGAGCTACTCCTCGCCTCGACGGAGCCGTTTACCGCCTGGGTTGGAGATCGTTCCGTAGGTCTGCCCGCATTCCCGGAGAAGAGCTACCAGCCGCGCCCGGAAGATCAGATGCCCACGATGAGCAGCGACATGGTTGTGATCGCGCGACAGTACACCTTCTAGAAGCGGTTGCAGAAGTCGAAGAGCCCTCACCCCCACCCTCTCCCAGGAGGAAAGGGAACTCCTTCTCCCTCGGGGAGAAGGTTGGGATGAGGCGAAATGGGCGGCGTTTCAAGACGAAGGCCAGGCCACTTTGAAACCGCTTCTAGAAACTCGATCGGAGAACGGCGCTCGCCGCCGCCGCCGGGGCAGCTGCTACAATGCGCGGCTGCTGCCGCCAAACCCTTCGGTCGGGCTCGACGTGCCAAACCCCAGAACCCGCTCGAGCTTCTGGTGCTCCCACAGATCAGGCTGCGCCGACTCACCAGCGTCGACGTCTGGCCAGACACCAGCGTCTTCCATCGCGCGGGCGAGCTCACGCTGCTCCGGCGTCAGAGGGCTCTCCGCATCGGCCGCGGCAGCTTGTTCGCGCAGGCTCCCGAGCAAACCCGTCAGCGAGCCATTCTCAGCCTTCGTCACCCGCAGCAGGTCAACCATCCGCTGGAAGCTCAGGTGGAATGGAACCGTCGCAAAATCGGTCGTGTCACCGTCGGCTGACTCATCCGGCGGCGTGATCACCGCCTCCGAGCGCGCGATCAGCGTCCAGGCATCAGCCGACCCCAGGTAACCAATCTCGCCGGAATAAGCGGCTCTGCCGTGTGGAACATCGACATTGCAGCTGCCGGCCATCGCCTCGATCTCCACCGTCAGCAGCTCGGCGCCGGCGCCGTCCAGAATGCGGAGCTGCACCTGCCGCTCGCGCGGCGATTCCTCGGGGAAGACCGCGGTCCAGTCGATATCCCAATAGGCGAAAAGGCTGTGCGGATCCCGCGGCATCAGGACAAGCGTCTGCGAACCGTAGTTGCGGGGCAGGGTGGCGTCTGCGCGATCACGCCCGGAGTTCGACGAGGCCGGCCGGACAGGGTCCGCGGAGACCTGATACCCCTCACCCCGTTCGCCGCTCGCAGGGTTTTCCTGCGTCGAAAAGTCGGGATCGTCTCGCAAGGTGAAGGCCATAGAACGCGCGCGATCTTAGCTGTTCCCAGCCTTTTCGCTACCCCGAATTGCTCCTCCGCCTCGAAATGGGGCGCACCTCCGCTGGTTCGATCGAAACGAGCAGGCGCCGAGCTGCTGCGCATTCCCGTTGCTCAATCGGAAGCCGCCGCGAAGATTCACCGCCACCTGCCCTGCCAGGCACGATGCGTTGGGACAAGGCCGAGATTTTGAAAACCTGTATCATCTGCAATCCTGGCGCCGGCAGCGTGGACGACCACGAAACGATCCGCGCGCAGCTGCATCGTTTTCCCGGCGCGGAAGTGCACTTCACCGATGGTGCCGGCGACGCCACACGGCTCGCCCGGGAGATGCTCGCCAGCGGCTGCGATACCGTCATCGCGGCGGGTGGCGACGGTACCTTGAACGAGGTTATCAACGGCATCGCGGCACGCGCGTCCGAGATCCAGGTGGGGCTCGTGCCACTCGGCACCGGCAACGATTTTGCCAGGATGCTCGACCTCCCCGACGGCATCGAGGAGTGCATCGATGTCCTGCGCGCCGGTCACACCCGGCCGACCGATCTAGTGCGCGTCACCATGGGCGAGGTGTGGTATTTTGTGAATGTCTCCGCCGGCGGCTTCAGCGGCGACGTCAACGAAAAGCTCACGCCCGCGATCAAACAAAGCTGGGGACCGCTCGCCTATCTGCGGTGCGCGGCCGAAGCGTTGCCGGAGCTGCGCGCCTACAAAACCGAAATCACGTTCGACGATACCGCCACGCTTTCGCTTGAATTATATAACGCCGTCATCGCCAATGGCCGCTACGTCGCAGGTGGAACCATGATCGCCCCCGAAGCTCGCATCGATGATGGGTTGCTCGACATCGTCCTCGTGCCGCAGAATCCCGCCGGCGATATCGCGCTCGTCGCGGCGCAGATCGCCCTCGGCCGCCATCTCTCCAGTGACGGCGTGGTCTTCCGTCGCGCCGCGAAGGTGGCTGTGAAATCCACGCCGGGCATGTGGTTCAATATCGATGGCGAGTTGATTGGCGACCGCCCCGCGCTCTTCGAGGTGCTGCCACACGCTCTGAATTTCCTCGCCGGCCCGGTGGAAGCATGAGCGGAAAAATCCTCGACGCTTCGGAGCTGGCGCGCATCTCGGAGCAGCTGCGGACCGCCGGGAAGAGCCTGGTCGTGACGAACGGCTGCTTCGATCTACTGCACGTCGGACACGTCCGCTACCTGCAGGCCGCCCGCTCGTTAGGCGACGCGCTCGCCGTGGGGGTGAATGGCGACAATTCCGTCCGCGCGCTCAAAGGCGAAGGCCGGCCGCTGAACCACGAGCACGACCGCGCCGAAGTGCTCGCGGCGCTGGCGTGCGTGGACTACGTGGCGGTCTTTCCGGAGCCGCGCGCAACCCTCTTCCTCGAGCAGGTGCAGCCGGCGATCTATGTGAAGGGCGGGGATTACACGCCCGAGACACTTGATCCCGAAGAACGCGCGGTGCTGCAGCAGATCGGCGCGGAGATCAGGATCATTCCATTCGAGCCGGGCTACTCCACCACGGGTTTACTGGACCGGTTGAGCAGCACGTAAATGGCCGCCCTCCGTCTCGGAATTCTCGGCTCGGGGAAGGGGAGTAATGGCCGCGCCATCCTGGAGCAGATCCGCGCTGGCCACCTCAAGGCCGAAGCAGCGATCATCGTCTCCGATGTCGCCGACGCCGGCATTCTCGACATCGCCCGCGAGTTTGGCGTGCGCGGTGTTTTCCTCCCGCCCGGCCATTTCCGCACCCGCCTCACGACCGAATCCGAAGAGCAGCTCGTGCGACTATTGCGCGACGCCGACGTGGAGCTGGTCGTGCTCGCCGGCTTCATGCGCGTCTTGAAAACACCGATGTTGAAAGCGTTCCCGCACCGCATCATCAACCTTCATCCATCGCTGCTCCCGAAGTTCCCCGGCCTCGCAGCCTGGAAGCAAGCTCTTGAAGCCGGCGAGCAAGTCACCGGCTGCACCGTCCACTACGTCGATGCCGGAGTAGACAGTGGAGAGATCATCGCCCAGCGCGAAGTGCCGGTGCTGCCTAACGACACACCGGACACACTCCACGCCCGCATCCAGGAGCAGGAGCGTCAGCTCTATCCCGAGGTCATCCGGCGCTTCGCGGCGGAGCGATCCGCAATTTAGCAAAAAGCCTTCGCGCGCCGCAGGCGAGAAGGTTCTCGCGGTTCTCGCCCGCAGCAGGGAGCAGGCTCAGCGCCGCTGGCGGCCGGAGACAACCCTGGTTTAGCAGAGATAGACGAGTAAGATTGACCGGACATCTATTTTACTAGATAATAAAAGTATGAAAACAACTTTGTCGGCAAAGCGACAGGTCTCGATTCCAAAGCGAGTCTGTGAGCAGCTTGCCTTGGAGCCCGGGGCGCAGATCGCCTGGGAAGCGACCGAGGGAAAGCTGGTCGGGCGTCTGGTCCCGGCCAATGTGCTCGAGAAGCTTACCGGCATTCATAAAGGCGGCCCGGACCTGGTGGCTGGCTTGCTCAAACAGCGCCGGGAGGACCGTGAACGTGAAGACCGTAAACTGGCTCGATAGCAGCGCGGTCCTCGCGCTCTTCCTCGCCGAGCCGGGATTTGAAATCGTTCGCGACTTCCTGGCGGAGGCGGCGAAGGGCAGCCGCGAGGTCCGCGTCGCCCAGATCAGCCTCACCGAAATCGCGCACAGCGTCTGCCGCGACTACGATGAAGCCACCGCACGCGAGGATATTCGGTTGTTGAGAGAATTGGCCGTGATCATCGACGCGCCCACCGACGCACAATGTCTCGAGGCGGGTTTGCTGCGCAGCAGGGTGAAATTGTCCACCGCCGACGCAACCATTGCTATCCAGGCAATGGCTGCGGGTGCGGAGCTGCTGCACAAAGATCCTGAGTTTGAGTCGGTGCCCGGTTTGAGACAGCGCTCGTTGCCTTACAAGGCGAAGAAGGAGCGGGCGCCCCGTTAAGGCATTTGACGCCGCAAACCATCCGACCCAATGAGCAACTTCTTCACCCAGCTAAAGCGGCGCAACGTTGTGCCCATGGCCGGGCTCTACGTTGTAGGTGCCTGGTTGTTCACGCTGGTCGCGAGCACCGTGCTCTCTGGCGCGAGATGAACTCGCGCAATTTCTTCGCCAAAGTCGGCACGACCGTCGGACAGATGACGGCGGAACTCGCCGCGTAGTGATCGAGAAGAGTCTCGCGGTTCTGCCGTGATCCAGATAGAACCCTGAGCCAACGAATGGCTGCCGCGCCCAAGACTGATCTGCACCTGGAGATCGCGCACGTTTTGTTCATCGACATCGTCGGTTACTCGAAGCTCCTGGTCGACGAGCAGTCCGAGCTGCTGGAGCAACTCAACGACATCGTGCGGGAAACGGAGCAGTTCCGCGCCGGCGAAGCCAAGGACGCACTCATCCGCCTGCCGACGGGCGACGGGATGGCGCTGGTGTTCCTGACGCATGCGGAGGCTCCGGTGCGTTGTGCGCTGGAGATGGCCGCCGCGCTCAAGCAGGTGCCTGAGCTGCAGCTGCGGATGGGGATCCACAGCGGGCCGGTCAACCAGGTCAACGACGTCAATGGCCGCTCGAATGTGGCCGGCGCCGGGATCAACATGGCGCAACGGGTGATGGATTGCGGGGACGCAGGACACATCCTGCTCTCGAAGCGTTCAGCCGATGATCTGGCGCATTATCGCCAGTGGCAGCCGCTCCTGCACGACCTCGGCGAGTGTGAGGTGAAGCACGGGACCGTCATCTCTGTGGCAAATCTCTACACGGAGGAGCTTGGGAATCCCAAAGTGCCGGAAAAATTCCGGCAGGCAAAAGAGAAGACAGCGGTGGCGGCACGTTCGCCCGGGCGCAGCAAACCGCTGCTGATCACGCTGGCAATGCTGATCTGCTTGCTGATCGGTGTCGGCATTGTCGCCGTCATTTTCGCGCCCGGCGCGACAAAGTTTTTCTCTCAGCAGCGCGTCGCGGCGCCGAGCCCCGCACCCTCTGCATCGCCGACTGCAACCGCGCCAGCTATTCCTGAAAAATCGATCGCCGT
>JACCZQ010000510.1 GCA_013695905.1 Chthoniobacterales bacterium | reverse complement strand
GGTGAAATGCGCGTGCGGCTCCACGCGGATGAGGCCGCCGAAGGTGGCGCGGGCGTGGTCGGCGAGTGCGTTCTTGTAGAGGAGATCGCTCGTGGTGTGCGGCGACGCGTGATCCTGCAAAGTGCGGGCGTCGAACTCCTGCTTCCCGTCAGCGACGCAGACGGCGAGGAGATCGCTTCGTGCGCCTTCGCCGGTGAGGCGGCTGAAGCTTTCGAAACGTGAGTAGCTGCCGCCGAGGTTCACGTTCAAGCTCATGGCGGAGGCGTCGCGCGCGACGGTGGTGGAGTTCACCTGGACGGCAATCGTGTTCTCGCTCCAATCCTGCACGCAGACGTAGGTGAGCTTCGCGCCGCGGGCGGCGACGAGATCGTTTACGCCGCAGGAGAATCCACGCCGCTGCGGATCGGTGGAGCGGAAATGCTCGATCACGGTCACTTTCGCCAGCTCGTCGGCGACGAGCAGCGTGTGCGGGAACACCGCGGCGTTCTCCCCATCGAGCCAATGGAAAATCTCGATCGGGAGTTCCACCTCCACGCCGCGCGGGACGTAACGAACGTGCCGGAGACCGCCATCGCCTCGTGGAGCGCGGCGAACTTGGCCGAGCCGAGCTCCACCGGCTGGGCCATGAAATATTGGCGAACGAGGTCTTCATGCTCAATCAGCGCGCGCTCCAGTGGCTGGAAGATGACGCCCAGCTGGCGCAGTTTTTCCGGGAGCGGATCGCGGCGGAGGAGGCGATCGTCGGCGAAAATGAGTCGCGCGGTGACTTCGTCGAGGCAGACGGAGCGCTCCAGAATCTCGTGTCGCGTTTGGTGCCCTGGGCCGCCGTTCTGCACGAAGGGTGAGAGGTCGAGGGCCTTGACGTTTGAGAAACGCCACGGCTGATCCTTGCGGGTCGGCATTGGCAAGGAGCCGAAGCGTGCCCACGCCTCCTGCTGGCGGGTACGGAACCACGCCGGCAGCGGCGCGTTGTGGCCTTCGCGGGGGCCGGAGAGGATCGCCTGCGCGGAGATCTCCGGCGGCGGCGTTTCAGTCTCCATCACTTCATCAAGAACAGCTGTGTCGTTGCTCATGGCCGGATATGCAGGGTAGAGCATGCGTCTCGCTTGCTCAACAAACGCGCAAGCTGGAAGCTCGCGCTACACCTCAGCCGACGGAGCCTTCCATTTCCAGCTCGATAAGGCGCTTCAGCTCGACGCTGTATTCCATCGGGAACTGGCGGACGAGATCGTTGACGAAACCGTTGACGCTGAGGCTCATCGCCTGCGCTTCGGTCAGGCCGCGCTGCTGCATGTAGAAGATCTGCTCGGCGCTGACCTGCGAGACGCTCGCCTCGTGCTGCACGGAATTGCCGGTGCCGCGGACGGTGATTGCCGGGTAGGTGTCGGTGCGGCTGTTGGCGTTGATGAGCAACGCATCGCACTCGGTGTTGTTCTTGCAGTTCTTGAGGTGCTTCGGCACGTGGACGAGTCCGCGGTAGGTGGCGCGGCCGGTGCCAATGCTGATCGATTTCGAGATGATGTTGCTCGTGGTTTCGTCGGCGGCGTGGACCATCTTCGCGCCGGTGTCCTGATGCTGGCCGTTGCTGGCGAGGGCGATGGAGAGCACTTCGCCGCGGGCTTTGCGGCCTTTCAGCACCACGCCCGGGTACTTCATGGTGAGGCGTGAGCCGATGTTGCAATCGATCCACTTCAACTCTGCTTCCTCGTGCGCGAGACCGCGTTTGGTCACGAGGTTAAAGACGTTGTTGGACCAGTTCTGCACGGTGATGTACTGGATCTTCGCGCCTTTCAGGGCGACGAGCTCCACCACCGCGCTGTGCAACGTGGCGGTGTTAAATTTCGGCGCGGTGCAGCCTTCCATGTAGGTCAGCTCAGCGCCTTCATCGACGATGATGAGGGTGCGCTCGAACTGCCCGAAGTTCTCGGCGTTGATCCGGAAATAGGCCTGCAGCGGGTGCTTCACCTTCACACCGGGCGGGACGTAGATGAACGAGCCGCCGCTGAAAACGGCGCTGTTCAGCGCGCTGAATTTGTTGTCGCCGGTCGGAATCACTTTGCCGAACCATTTCCGGAAAATCTCCGGATGCTCTTTCAGCCCATCGGCGCTGCCGACGAAGATCACGCCCTGCTCGCCGACCGCGGCTTTGATGTTCGAGTAAACGGCCTCGCTGTCGAACTGCGCCTCCACGCCGGCGAGGAACTTGCGTTCCTGCTCCGGAATCCCGAGGCGTTCG
>JACCZQ010000499.1 GCA_013695905.1 Chthoniobacterales bacterium | reverse complement strand
GCCTTAAGCACCTCTCGCGGAAGTTCGTGCTCGCAGAATGCGAGCACCAGCACGCTACAAGCGTGCGCTCCCCGAAACGGCTGCAACTGACTCGATAAATGTAGAGGCGTCTCCGTGACAGAACACTAGCGGAGCAACACGAGGCTCCAGGTGAGTTCCCCATCGGCGCTGATCCCGAGGTGCGCTGCACTTGCTGGGGCGCCGCGGTTCGGGCGGGTGACGCAGCCGGGGTTCAGGAACCGCACACCGCCGAACATTTCGTCGCGCGGCACATGGGTATGGCCGTGGAGCAGCACGTCGCAGTGCGGCGGCACCGTGCGCGGCGGAGGCGGGATGTGCGTGAGCCGAAAGCGCACCCCGTTGCGCTCGAGCTGCACCGCGGGCGGCCACGGGCTGCTGTCGCAATTTCCCTGCACGAGGGTGACGGGCGGTCCGAGTTTGCGAATCACTTCGAGCAGCTCGGGCGCGCAGACATCGCCCAGGTGCCAGATCTCGTCCACCCCGGCGGCGAGCTGCTCGAGGTTACGCGGGAGATGGTCGTGGGTATCCGAGATAACGAGGATGCGGAGCGAGTGAGCCATGGCTGCGGGGAGCGCGACAGAATGTCCGCGACGGCTGGGGAATGGAAGCAGCTTTGTGCGTTCCGGGCCGCCCCGCATCAGCAGCGGAACTGCGAAATTGCCTCAGCACCTCTCCGGCACTACCTTCCGCGCGTGTCATTTAAAGATTTTGGCCTCTCCAGCGAGGTCGTGCAGGGAACGCTGGCGATGGGATTTACCGATCCCACTCCGATCCAGCTGCGTGCTTTCCCGATTGTCCTCGCCGGTAAAGACCTGATCGGGACGGCGCAGACGGGCACGGGTAAGGCGGCGGCGTTTGCGCTGCCGATTTTGACGAACCTCGCGCAGCACGGCGCGTTTCGTTGTCTGGTGCTGGAGCCGACACGGGAGCTCGCGGCGCAGGTGGAGACGGCGTTTCGGGATTATGGGCGATTTACCGATCTGCGGGTTTCGTTGATTCACGGCGGCGTGGGCTACGGGAAGCAACGCGAGGAAGCGGCAGCCGGGATGGACATTGTGGTGGCGACGCCGGGGCGGCTGCTCGATCACCTGGGGCAGGGCACGATGAAGCTGGATAAGGTGAATGTGCTGGTGCTGGACGAGGTGGATCGCATGCTGGACATGGGATTCCTGCCGGATGTGCGCCGGATCGTGGAGCAGATCTCGACGGATCGGCAGACGCTGTTGTTTTCCGCGACGCTCCCGCCGGAGATCGATCGGCTGGCGGCCTGGGTGCTGCGGGATCCGGTGGTGGTGGAGATCGGCGCGAATCGCTCACCGGCGGAGACGATCACGCACGCGGTCTATCCGGTGGCGGCGGAGCAGAAGTTCGATCTGCTGATGGCGCTGCTGGAGCGGACAAATTTCGACAGTGCGCTGATTTTTTCGCGGACGAAACACGGGGCGGATAAGATCGCGAACAAGCTGAAGGCGGGGAAGCATTCGGTGGCGGTGTTGCATTCGAATCGCACCCAGCGGGAGCGGGTGGAGGCGCTGGAGGGATTCAAGAGCGGCAAATATGAGATCATGGTCGCGACAGACATCGCGGCGCGCGGCATCGACGTGGCAGGGATCAGTCATGTGATCAATTACGATGTGCCGGAGCACACGGAGGATTATGTGCATCGCATCGGACGGACGGGGCGCGCGCAAAAAGTGGGCGACGCTTTTACTTTGATGAACGGCGAGGAGCTGGGGTCTTTGCAGTCGATCGAGCGATTTATCGGGCAGAAGATTCCGCGGTTGAAACTGGAGGGGTTTCCGTATCTCTACACGGCGCTGTTCGAACCGGAGTCGGTGACCGGTTCTGGAAAGCGGGCGATCGGCGGCGGACGGACGCACGGCGGCTATTCCTACGGGCGGCGGCGGCGGTAGGAGGTTTACACGCGCTGGGCGCAGGGCTCTGGGTTGCGGACGTGTGCGTGTCATCCCGACGCGGCGCAGCGCGCGGAGGGATCTCGCGATGGGTTTCTGATTCACGCTCCACCAGTTTGTCCACGCCAGCAGTGGGCGCGAGATCCCTCACCGGCTTCGCGGTTCGGGATGACTGTGGCGCATGAGTGCAGGTGGCGTGCACTCCGAGTCACTCCACGCTTGCGAGATTCTGCAGCGCACCGGACTTTCACGCCATGACCACGCAGCGATCATCCTACGCGCACCCGGAGGCGCTCGTTGAAACGGAGTGGCTGGCGGAGCATCTCGACGATGACGGGATCCGCGTCATCGAGTCGAACGAAGACATTCTGCTCTATGATACCGGGCACATTCCCGGGGCGGTGCACATTGATTGGCGCAGCGATCTGCAGGACCCGCTGGTGCGCGATTACATCGGACCGGAGCAATTCGCGGAGCTTTGCCGCGCGCATGGGATTACGCCGGAGACGACGTGCATTTTCTACGGCGACAAGGGGAACTGGTGGGCGACCTATGCGT
>JACCZQ010000471.1 GCA_013695905.1 Chthoniobacterales bacterium | reverse complement strand
CGTGAACGGCGACGAGGTGCACCAGCAGCTCGTGAAGCTGTTCGAAGGTTATCCGGGGAAATCGCTGAAGCCGGTCTTCATCCCGGAAGAGCCGCAGCAACTCGGACGCCGCGAGGTGCACCAGGAGTTCGCCACGGAGCTGACGCGATTTTCCTTCGCGTGGCACATCCCTCCCGTCACGCATTCCGACGTGCCGGCGCTCGATCTGCTTTCCACGATTCTTGGCACGGGACGCAGCTCACGACTTTATCGACAGGTGCGCGAGGAGGCGGGGCTTGCGTTTGGCGTGTCGGCATTTTCCTACACGCCGGGCGAACCGGGGATGCTCGGGATCGATGCCACCACCGATCCCGCGAAACGCGAAGCGGCGCAGGAGCTGATCCTGCAGATCGTGGAGGAGATCAAACAGGCACGGGTGACGCCGGAGGAGCTGCTGAAGGCTAAGAAAATCGCGCTCAGCCATCAACTCGGCAGCCTCACCACAATGCGCGGGCAAGCCTCCGATATCGGCTCGAATTGGTTCCTCACGCGGAATCTGAACTTCAGCCGCGACTACCTCGAGGCAGTGCAGCGCGTCACCCTCGAAGACATCCAGGACGTGGCGCAAAAGTATCTCGTCGACGAAAATTTGACGATCATCTCGTTGAACCCGAAAGGCGCGCTCGCCTCCACGAACGGCGCGAGCAGCGAAGTCGCCGCAGGTGAGATTCAGAAGATCGAGCTGTCGAACGGCCTCAGGATTCTGGTGCGCGAGGATCGGCGGCTGCCGCTTGTCTCCATCACCTGCGTCTTCCGCGGCGGGTTACTCGCCGAAACGCGACAAACGAATGGCATCACGCATTTGCTCTCCAAGGCGCTGCTGAAAGGCACCACCACGCGGAGCGCGGAGGAGATCGCCGACACCATCGAAGCGGTCGGCGGCAACATCGGCAGCGATTCCGGCAACAACAGCTTCAGCATCTCGCTCGACGTGACGGAGCCCGACTTCTCGTTAGGCGTGGAGCTGCTCGCCGACGTGCTGCTGAACGCCACCTTGCCGGAGCAGGTCATCGCCCGCGAAAAAGAGGTGCAGCTTGCCGCGATTACCGACGAGGAGGAGCACCTCACCAGCGTGGCGCGCAATCTCATGCGCGACGCACTCTTCGGCGATCATCCTTACGCGTTGCGCACCAAAGGTTCAGCCGGCGCCGTCGCGAAGCTCAAGCGCGACCAGCTGGTGCGGTTCCGCGATCGGCTCGTCGTGGCGAAAAATGGCGTCATCTCCGTTTTCGGGAACGTCAAGGCGGCGGAAGTGCAGCAGCTCTTCGAACGGGTGCTCGGCCACATGAAACCGGGTGAGCTGGCGCTAACCAATGTGCCCTCGAGCGCGCCCATGAAGAAAACGATGGAGGTGGAGGACACCAAAGAGAAAGCACAGGGCGTGCTGATGGTGGGATTCCGCGGCGCCGATTTGTTCAGCAAAGATCGCTACGCGCTCGAGTTGATCGACGAGGCGAGCAGCGACCTCGGCTCGCGATTCTTTGTCCGCATCCGCGAGCAGATGGGGCTCGCCTACTACGTCGGCTCAATGCAGATGCAGGGGCTGGTGCCGGGGCTGTTCGCCTTTTATCTCGGGACCGATCCGCAGAAGCTTACCCCGGTGAAAGCCGCACTCCTCGACGAGATCGGGAAACTTGCTACCGAAGGCCTCACGAAAGAGGAACTCGCCCGCGCGAAGAAGAAACTGATCGGGCAGCAGCAGATTGCGAATCAAAGCAACGACTCGTTAGGCTACATGACGGCGCTCGATGAGCTCTACGGTCTCGGGTTTGATCATTACCAGGAGCTGGAGCGCGAGGTGGAGGCGATCACGGTGGCCGACGTGAAACGCGTGGCGGCGAAATATTTCAAGGCGCAGCCGTACGTGCTCGCGACGGTGCGGCCAGTTGACGAGGAGCGGAAATCGCGGAGGAAGTGATCCATGGCTGAAGTTCAAACCAGCATTCAATCGGGCGAACTCTCACAGCGGTTTATCGAGTTCGTCATGATGCAGGCGCAGAATGCCGCGTTGTTTCTCGGCCAGATCCCGAACCCGCAGACCGGGCAGGGGGAGGTGAACCTGGAGCTCGCGCGCATGTTCATCGACCAGCTGGCGATGATCCAGGAGAAGACCCGTGGGAACCTCACCAGCGAGGAATCGACGGTGCTGCGGAACACGCTCTCGAATTTGCAGATGGTGTTTGTGGAAGTGTCGCAGGGTGCTGGTGGCGCTGGCGCGCGCGGCGCAGAGGCTCCGGCTCCGCAGCAGCGGGAGGAGCAGTCGGCTCCCGCGTCGCAATCATCAGCGGCTGATGCGCCTGCGGCCCCCGCGGCCGACGCTGCTCCTTCGGCAGCGAGCGAAGGAGAGTCGCGGAAGAAGTTTACTAAGAGCTACGGCGCGTAGCGCCTCTCGCCTTCACGTTTGCGGGCAGGTAGGGAAAGCGCACGCTCACGCTCCGACGCCTCCCGCGCTCCTTCTGTCATTCTGAACGAAGTGAAGAATCTCTGACTGTTTCTGCTCCGGACGCGTTGAGCACGGGAAGCAGTCAGAGATGTTTCGCTGCGCTCAACATGACAGGTCTGAAGAGGGAGCCGCGCGAAAGGCTGCGGCAGCACCAAGTACAGCGGGCGTTCAGCGGCGGCGTTTGTCGCCGTTCTTGGCGAGCAGCTCCAGATCGCTGACGAGTTCCAAGTCTACGGTCCAGTAGCCGCCGTTGCCTTTCCAGATGATGGCAATGCGTTCCTCCTCTGGGTCAATGGAGATGAACTCCGGGTGGGGGACCGGCAAGGCGCGTCCATCGGGCATCCGCAGTGCGAAGCCGCGGAATGGTTGCTCGTGCAGACGGTCCTTAAGAGCTTCCGGGGTCACAGGTTGAGTTTACATCTTCCACCGGCAGCCGTCGAGTCGTTCGGCGAAGACGCGACCGGTGCAGCCTGAAGCTGCTCGCGGCACGTATCTGCTTACATGCCAGCTACTGCCGCTGCTCTGAAGGCCGAAGTGAAGAAGGTCGCCGAGCTTGTCGTCACCGACCCCGAAGAAGCCGCGGAGGAGGCGGGGCTCCGCTACGTCAGCGATGAGCAGCCGGGTTACACCCGCAAGGCGAAGGGCGACGACTTCGAGTATTTCGATACGCAGGGAAAGCGCATCACGGACGAGGCGCGCCAGCTGCGCATCCGGCGGCTCGCCATTCCTCCTGCCTATGAGGACGTGTGGATCTGCCCCTCGGCGAACGGGCATCTGCAAGCCACCGGCCGCGACGCCCGCCGGCGGAAGCAGTATCGCTACCACGAGAAGTGGCGGGAGACGCGCGATGAGAGCAAATACGACAAGATGCTAATCTTCGGCGCCGCTCTGCCGAAAATCCGCAAACGCGTGGATGCCGACCTGTCGCGGTCCGGCCTGCCGCGGGAGAAGGTGTTGGCGACGATCGTCTCCATCATGGAGCGAACGTTCATCCGCGTCGGCAACGAGGAGTATGCCAAGCAGAACAGCTCCTACGGGCTCACCACCATCCGGAACAGGCACGTGAAGGTGAAAGGCGCGAAAGTGAGCTTCAAATTCCGCGGCAAAAGCGGTGTCGATCAAGCGGTGGAAGTGGCGGATCGCCGCCTCGCCCGCATCGTGACGAAGGTGCAGGACCTCACCGGGCAGGAGCTGTTCGGCTACATTGATGAGGAGGGGAACGTCCGCGATGTGAAGTCGCAGGATGTGAACGACTACCTGCGGGAGATCACCGGCCAGGAATTTACCGCGAAAGATTTCCGCACCTGGGCGGGCACGGTTCTCGCGGCGGTGGCGCTAAACGCCGTCGGTGCCTTCGAGAACAAAACTCAGGCGAAGAAGCAGGTCACGACAGCGATTAAAGCGGTGGCAAAGATCCTCGGGAACACACCCGCCGTCTGCCGGAAGTGCTATGTGCACCCCGCGGTGCTGGAGACGTATCTCAGCGGCCACATGATCGAAGGCCTCCGCAAGAAAACGGAACAAGCGCTCGCCGATAATCTGCCGGATCTCCGCTCCGTCGAAGCAGCCGTCATGACGTTCCTGCAGGCGCGGCTGGCCCGGGCCGCTGCGTAAGCACCCAGCCGATCAGCGCCGCCGCCGCGGCGTCGGCGTGGTCGCAGGCGCGCGCGATCGGGTCGTCTTCCGCACGGTAATCGTGTCGCCAGCGGTGGGCGTGGTCTCCTCCGTCCGCTTGGTTGTCGGCCACACCAGGCGCCACGGCTGCGTCTTCACCGTCTCCGTCAGCTCACGCACATTTGCGCCCGTCGCGGTGAGATCCGGCCCGAGTGCGTTCATCGACGATTTCAGCCGCTCTGAGGAATCGCGGAAGTTCTGCAGCGTCACCTCGATGTCGCCCTTGTCGGTGAGCTTCGCCAGGTCGGCGCTGATCTGCTCCACGTTCTTGAGCGCCAGCTGCAGCGAACTGTCCGAAGCCGTCATGCTGGTGAGGTTCTCCGCAAAGGTGCGGAACTGCGCCAGCGACATATTCAGCTGCGAGGTTTCGTCGGTGATCTTGTTGAGATTCTGCGCGGTCGTCTGCAGCTCCTTCAATGTTCCCGTCGCCTCCTTCGCGACCGGCTGGATGATTGCCAGCATCTGCGAGATTGCTTCGCCGAAATCCGGCACACGGATCCCGACAAAGGTCTCCCCGTTCTGCGAAAGGCCGGCCGCCTCATTGCCCTGCGTGAAGTCGATCGCCGTTTCGCCGAGCAATCCGAGACTCATCATGCGCGCATTCGCGTCCCGGTAAACGGCCGCCGCCTCTTCCACCCGCACATCCACGCGGGCCTCGAATTTCGGCTTCGGTGTGTTCTCCGGATCGGGCGTCGCCGCGGGGTTAGCCGGGCGGATCGCCTCCGCAGCCGCCACGGCGCGCGCGGCGTCCTCGGTTGAGACCGGAGAATACAACCGCTCCACCTGGCCGATCTTACGTCCGGCGAGCAGCACCGGCGCGCCGAGCTTGATGCCGGCCGCGTTGTCGAAATAGATGCTGTAGGTCACCAGCGGCCGGAACAATCCGGGCGCGCCAAGCAGAATCAGAATACCGGTGAGGAT
>JACCZQ010000164.1 GCA_013695905.1 Chthoniobacterales bacterium | reverse complement strand
GGTGGGAGCCGCAATGAGGAGCGGCGGGTGCTCCGACGTCGAGCGTCGTGGCGGGAGCGTTGTAGCTGTCGCCCTATGGGCGACACGGGTTTGTGCGTGCCACTACTGCGATCGTGAGCACATACCCGTGCGGCGCATAGCGCCGCAGCTACAGGGCGCAAGGCGCCAATCAACTCCTCGACGCCTTTACGTGCTCGCCCCACCATGCCCGCAGTTGCTTCGCACAGCGATGCAGGCGGGGGCGAGCAGCTACAACCCGTCAGCACACCTCGATGATCGCAAGGCGGATTGCCGCCACCGCCTGCTGCAGCTGGGCTTCGGTGATGCAATACGGCGGCATCAGGACGATGGTGTTGCGGATCGGTCGGGTCAGCAGGCCGTGTTTACGTGCCGCGAGACAGATGGCGGCGCCTAGTCCCGCCACCGGATGTTGTGGACGATACCCTTCTGTAGCGATCTCGATGCCGGCAATGAAGCCACATTGCCGGACCTCATGAACCTGCGGCAGCTGCTGCAGCGCTGCTAGTTCGCGGGTGAGTAGCTCGATTTTCGGCCGCAGGGAGGTGAGTGTCTGCTCGCTGGTGAACAGATCCAGACTGGCCTTGGCCGCAGCACAACCGATCGCATTTCCGCTGTAGCTGTGGCCATAAAACAGCGTCGTTTTGTCGCGTGGCAACCGCAGAAACGGTTCCATTATCGTTTCCGATATTACCGTAAGAGATAACGGAACATATCCTCCTGTCAGTGCCTTACCTAAGATCATTAAATCAGGAAGGACCCCTTCGTGCTCACACGCGAACATCCGGCCGGTGCGGCCGAAGCCGGTCATCACTTCATCGGCGATCAACAGGGTTCCGGTGCGGTCGCACCACTGCCGGACTGCCGCCAGCGTGCCCTTCGGCCACAGGCGCATACCGGCAGCTCCCTGGATCAGCGGCTCGATGACGACTGCTGCCACACCAGCTGCGTCGGCGGCGGAGAATGCCTCCAGCTCCTCGACGCGGCTGACTTTTGTGGCGGGAAAGGCCCAGCCGCTGGGGCCGTTGAACATGGCTGCTGCTCCAAGGGCGGCCGCGCCGGCAGTATCGCCGTGGTAGCCGCCGCGGAAGGCGACGAAGCGGGTGCGGCTCTCGCCCAGCAGCCGCCAGGATTGCTCCACGATCCGGAGCGCCACCTCCATTCCGGTGGAGCCGTCGTCGGAGAAGAAGACGCGCGTCAGGGTGTGCGGCGGGAACAATCCCACCACCGCCTCGGCCAGCTCGATCGCCGCGGGATTGGTGAATCCAAGGAAGGAGGTGTGCGCCACCTGCTCCAGTTGGCGGCGGATGGCGGCGTTGATGTGCGGGTGGTTGTGGCCGTGGATGTTCGTCCAGATCGAGGAGTTGCCGTCGAGGTACTCCCGGCCCTCGCTGTCCCAGAGGAGCGCCCCCTCCCCTCGCACCAGGACGAGCGGCTGGTGCTCTGGCGCACACCAATCGCCCATGAAGGTGAATGGGTGCCAGACGTGCTTCTTGTCCGCGGCGACGAGGCGCGCTGTGTCCCAATCACTCCCCGGGGGCATAGAGGAGGAGCAATTTATCGAGCGCCGCCACATCTTCGGCGGAGGCCCGGCGCCGCTGATATTTTCGAAAGACGACGTCGCGGGCGTTGATCAGATCCTCGTGGAGCGGGCGGTCGTAGTAGGTCCAGTTCTCCTCGTCGGCGAATTTTGCCTGGAATTTCCACTGGCCGCCGAACTTCGTGACCCGCACCTCGCGTTTGCGGCCCTCCTCGTCCTTTTCGGTCCATATGTGTTGACTCCGCATCCGGCCGGAATTTTACATACAATCTTGAAAGACGCAGCCAAACTGCTCGCCTATCTCGCGGCCACGGTGCTCTTCGCGATCGTGACGGCGCCGCTGCTCTTCTGGGGCGCGGAAGCGCTGGCGGCGCGCGGGGTGATGCCCTTCCTGGCGGAGTTCGGCTTCGAGCGTTTCTTCCGCCGCGCGTTGCTGGTGGGGGCGCTGCTGTTCTTCTGGCCGCTCCTGCGGTGGCTCGGGGTGCGAAATTTCGAGGAGCTGGGGCTCACGAAGAATCCCGGGAGACTGCGCGATGCGGGCGTCGGGTTTGCGATTGCCGCGGTTCCCCTGCTCTGCTTCGGCGCGCTCCTGCTGACGCTGGGGGTGTGGAGTCTCCGCGGCTCCGTCCCGCCCGGCGGGATCGCGGAGCGAACGCTCAGCGCGGTGGTGGTGCCGTTCATCGAGGAGCCGCTCTTCCGCGGGCTGATCCTCGGAGTGCTCCTCCGCAGCCTCA
>JACCZQ010000433.1 GCA_013695905.1 Chthoniobacterales bacterium | reverse complement strand
GTACATGTTGTTCACCTGGGCCTGCTCCTCGGAGGGAACGCCGGAGATTTTCAGCTCTACGGGATCTCCGACACGCAGCGTCGCCTGCGCGCTGGCAGAGGCGACGACGGCGAAGAGAACGAGAAAGGTGGCAAATAGGCGGGTCATCAATATTCCTCTGGATCAGAGTATCCGTTGCGAGTCGTAGCAGAGGCTGTGGCCTTCCGCGTGTCGCGTTTCGACTCGTTATCGCGCGGCTGATAGTAGCCGTAGTAGTTCGTGTAGTAGTAGTAATTCTGATCGTGCTTCAGATCGACGTTGTTCAGCACGACACCAAGGACATTGCCGCCGACCCCGAGCACTGCCTGTTTCACGCGGGTCAGCATCGCGCGCGGGAAGCGTCGATGCTGCACCACGATGATGGTCTGATCGACCTCGCTGGCCAGCACGGAGGCGTCGCTGACGCCGAGCATGGGCGGTGAGTCGAAGAACACGATGTCGTAGCGTGTTTTCAGCTCCGCAATCATATCGGACATGCGCTGCGAGTTCAGAATGCCGACCGCATCAGAAGGAAGGATGCCGCTCGGCAGGAGGGAGAGATTCTCGACCGTGGTAGGGAAAATCACGTCCTCCAGTTTCATGTCGGTGGTGAGATAGTTCGTCAGACCGATCTTATTGCTGACGTCGAACATGGTGTGCTGGACCGGGCGCCGTAAATCGGCGTCCACGATCAAGGTGGTGTAGCCACCCTGGGCCGAGGTGAAGGCGAGGTTGGCGAGCGTGGTGGATTTACCTTCGCCCGGGCCGCCGCTGACCATCGAAATCGCGTTGGCCTCAGGATTCTTGCGGTTGAACTCGATGTTCGTTCGCAATATTCGATACGCCTCCGCATCCGGCGTATCGCCGGGCTCCTTGTGCAGGAGTTTGATATTCTTCGGAATGATCGCCAGCACCGGCACGCCAAGTAGGCTTTCCACGTCCTCCATTGTCTTCACGCTGGTGTCGAGATACTCGATGAAAAACGCGAGACCGAGACCGACGACCAGTCCGACCAGCGCACCGAGTGCCAGGTTAAGTCCGACGCGGGGACGCGCGGCGTAGCTGGGAGGCTCGGCGATCTGCTTCACGCTGACCGCCATGCGGGGCATGGCGAGTTCCATCGTCTGCGTCTGCGCGCGGGTGCGAATGCCATCGAGGAGCATCCTCTCCTTGATGTAGGTGTTCTTGGCGCGGGTATACGTGGCGCTGAGATTTCTGCCGGCGAGTTGGCGCTCGTTCAATTCCTCAAGGCGCTTCCGCATTTCATCGCGCGTCGCCTGGGAGGTCGCCAGGTTCTTCTCAAGCGCACTGCGAATGATGACGACCTGCTCTTCGAGCTGCCGGGTATAAACTTCCTTCGTCGCGCGGAGGGCCTTCACCCGGGGGTGGTTCTCCGCCAGGCCTGAGTTCAACATGAGTGCTTCCTGGGCGACAGCGTCCTGATAATTCGGAAGAATTTTCTGAATCGTCGGATCCTGGATATTCAGGGTAGGCATCATTCGCATCAGATCTTCGCCCTTTAAGGTCTGAATCTGGTCGAGCTTCATGCTGAGCGAGGAGACCGCGGTTTCGGCGTCGTTCACGTCCTTTTCCTGCGCCATGACGATCGCGTTGACGGGCGTTTGCGCGTCTTCCATTCCTTCAGGATTCAAGTCGATAATCTTTTCTTCATCGCGGATGCGCGTCACTTCGGCAGCAGCGTCATCCACCTTCTTCTGCTGACGAGCGACCTCTTCGTTCATGCTCGCGATCGCGCGATTCATAACTTCCTTTTCTTCGTCAACGCGCGTGTCCTGGTAGACTGCCACGATCTTATTCGCGATATCGGCTGCTTCTTGTGGATCGGTGTTGAAGACGCTGATTTGCAGGAGTTGCGTATTCCGCACCTCGTCGACATCGAGCTTGTTCCGGAGCCGCTGGTAGGCCTGCTCTCGCGAGGGCCGAATGCCATTCTTCGTCCAGCGATCCTGCAGCTTCAGGTCATCAATGACCGGATAAAGAATGCCCGTCCGCTGGATGATCTGGAAAACGGTCGGGGCGAGTTGTGGCTCGTAAATCGGTTGGTTCGGATCGCCGGGGCCGAAGATGCGCAGATTTTGGGCGGTGGATCGGACCTCGACGAAGACGGAGGACTGATACTCGCGCGGCTGGAAGTAAGTGACGATCGCTGCCGTCAGCACGACGAGCAGGAAGGCAAGCAGGATGAGCACCCAGCGGACGCGAATGACGCGCCAGTAATCAAGAAAATGAAGTTTAGCTTCTTCGGTTTGTGCCATAAAAATTCGGAGTCGGTAGGGATGCTACATCGAAAACCAGTGGGAAGCAAAGGCGGCGAAACCGCCGTGCCTAGAACGTGAAGGTGGCGCCGATGTAGTATCGGTTGCGCGAAAATTCCCGGAACAACGCCTCGTCCGAGATCACCTGCGTATGGTGGTAGCCCGCGTCGAAGGAGAGGTTCCGCGTCATCGCATAGCGGACGGAGAGGGAGATATCGAAGGCGTCTTCCTCGAAGTCACCGACGCCGAACGCGCCTTCGTTCGAGTCGTGCTGATACGCCACGTTCAGGCCGGCGATAATGCGCGGGGTGAAGGCGTGACGCACGCTGATGGCGCTGCGGTAGGTGCTGCGGCTAGAGGCATCTGGAACGTCCGGTTGTTCGAGTGAGTAGCGGTTCGTCCACGAAATCGCGGTGCTCTGGGCGACCGCGTAATTGACCGTGGCCTCGAAGTAAGGATGTGTGCGATCAGCCTCCTGATTGAAGAATCGATCCCCGTCGAAGCTGCGGAACTCGACACCAGCGCGGGCCGACATGTTCAGGCGCGGGCTGAAGCTGTGATCGAAGCCGCCGAGCAGGAAGTGCGAGGTCGAGTCGCGCTGGAAATCGTCCATGTAATCAACGATGCCGAACCGGTATTCCGCCACCAGCGTCGTGGTCGGCCAGACGAGAAAACGGAACTCGTTGCCGATCGTATGCTCGAAGCGATCCTGGAAGAGGCTGATCAACGCGTCATCGTAATCAACAATCCCAAGCGTGTAGCTGGTGACGGTCGAGAAGCGCGGCGCCCAGGCGTAGCCGGCGGAGAAGCGATTGGTGGAGAAGAAGAAATCCTGGCTCTGCCGGCCGATGCTGATCGTGCTGGCGTTGAAGGTGGTGAAGTCCGGCTGCGACTGATACGCGGCGTAGAGGGTGGCAGCGAGAGTGAGCCGCGGGGTCGCCTTGTGGGTGATGTTGAAGCCGAGGTAGGCGTTCACATCGTAGTCACTGAAGTCGCCGTCATCGAATCCATCCGAGCGATCAAAATAGTAGGTGACGCCGGCGCCGGCATTCAGGCTCAGGCGGGTGCGCGGGCTTCCGAACTCGTAGGTCAGTCCAACCGCAGCGTTCGTGAACCAGGATCCGTCGGAATCGAACGGCAACAGGTTTGGATTATCGTCGTAGCCCCCGCGGACGGTGACCGAAACGTGGAAGGGAAATGACTCGAACTTACCAGTGCCGAGATCGCCGGCATATTCCTTCGAAGAGCCCTGCAAAACGCTCTTGCCGAACCCCTGACCACCCGCCTGGACTGACGCCGGCTGAGCAAGGAGCAAAGCGAGCGCAAAAGCAGCCGGTGCAAGTTTCGAGAAATTGATCATTTTCATACGCCCATTAATCCTTTGGTGTTCGCTTGGCAGCATCATGGCTGGCCGAGGTTGCCTACGTGGTTCGCAGACTAGCTGCCGCAAATTTTCGCGGCAATCTTTTTTTTCAGCCTTCTGCCTGTTTTTTGGGAGCGCCTTCTTCCGTCGGAAATTCTTCACCCTCAACCGGCTGCCCGGTCGCCTCCGGAGCCGGAGCCGCGGCTGGTGGCGTTCGCCACGCCTTGAGGTGTGCTTCGTAGGCCTGCCGGACACTTTCGGAGCGCGGATCGAGCCGAAGCGCTTCGGAAAGAACCGCCTCTGCTTCCTCGAACCGCCGCACAAAGTCGAGAGCGATCGCCAGCTCCAGCGCGTAGGGAAGTTCCTGCGGCGCGATGGCCCGCGCACGCTGGAAATCAGGGATCGCCTGTTGATAAAAGGAAGCGGCGGCCCGCGGATCTTCCATCCTCTCGCCGATCGTCAGCCGCGCGAGGCCGAGATAGAAATGGAGGTCTGGGTTCTCTGGATCGTACTTCAGCCCCTCGCGGGCAAGCTGGATTGCTCTGACCGGCTGTTGGTCACGCAACGAGCCGCGGGATCGCTCGGCAAAATATTCGCCCGGCAGCAGGCGCACACACTGCACGATGAGGAGTATGCCGAGCGCCGGGAGCAGCAGGCGCCAGAGCAGCTGGCCTCGGGGGGCGACGCGATTCGCCGCGCTTTCGCGGTTCACACCGTCGTTCGCCAGCAGACCGAAGACAAAGGCGAGCAGCAGCAGATTGCCCGGAATGTGAAGATTAAAATCCACGACCGAATGCACGAGGTAACTCGTCACCGCCGCCAGCGCGCCGATGTTCAACGCCAGCGCGTTGCTCGTGAGGCGCGGTGACACGGCCACGCGTTTCGGCCCGAGGCGCCGAAAGCTCTGCCACCCTCGGCCGAGATGCACCAAGAGGAAGGCGCCGAGGCCGAGCACGCCGACCAGGCCATATTCGGCGAGGAGGTGCAGGTAATCGTTATGGACATAGACCGGATCCAGCTGCATCCGCTCCGTGCGGAAATAGCGTCCATAGTAGAGGTAGGTGCCGGTGCCGGTGCCGAAGACCGGGTTCAGCTTCCACTGATCCAGCGCCGCCTGCCAGAGGTCGAGGCGAATGTTGTCCGCCTCGAAGGTATTCTGCGCGCGCCCTGTCAGGAAATCGCTCTTCTGAACGTAGAAAACCATCGCCGCCGCCACGACCGCCGCTGTGATGACCCCCACCCCGCCAATCGTCCAGAAAAGCCGGGCACTGGAGCGGCGGAGCGCCAGCAGGCTGAGCAACCCGAAAACCGCCAGGCTCGCCCCGGCGCTGAGATAACCGCCCCGGCTCCCGGTGAGAATCAACACCACGTAACCCACCCCCACGGCATAGCCGATCAGCAGCTTCGACCACACCGGCCATCGGCTCCAGCAAACCATCCCCAGCCCAATCACGCCGACCACCTCCAGATAGCCGGCGAGATGGTTCGGACAAACATAGAAGCCACTCGCCCGTGAGCCGTAGTCGTACCGCTGCAGCCACCAGATCGGCATGTAATTATTGCCATCCCGGAACTGCAACGCGCCAATGACCGAGTGCGCGATCCCGACCGCGAGCAGGAAGAGCATGAACAGCATCCGCTGTTTGCTCCCGGTGAGCACGCAAGCCACCAGGTAGTAAACCACTAATCCCCCCAGCACCGAGTAAACGTCACTCCGCGTGACGTAAGGCACCGGCGACAGCCAGGCGCGCGCCAGAATGTACGCGAAAAACACCGCCGTCACCGCCAGGCAGACATGGCTCGCCGGCGGTTTCTGAGCCCGCAGCGAGAACAATGCGAGCACTCCGGCCAGCCCCAGCACACCACAGGTCGGGAGACTGAAAGCCATCCGGGTCCCGCCGATCATCACCTGGATGAGGCCGAAGGCCACGATCAACAGAAGCAGGCAGAGCCATTCTGCCAATCGCGGAAGACGATCGTTCTGGAACATTCAGGAAAACAGGGTCAGCCCACACGCGGGAACGTCGGCCGATCGATCAGTGTCAAAAGAAAAGCCGTTGCGAGAAATCGCAACGGCTTTTCAGGTCGGAAACTGAAATTACTACGGATTCCTGATTGGCGTCACCACGCAAGGACCAAGGCGGGCGCTTGGATTATTATTGAGGATATCCTCGGCGCCCCGCGGCGACGCAAACACCGTCCGTCCATTTACGCACACCGCCACCACGTTGCCCTGTGCGCCACCGCCACCGACCGATCCCGGAGGAGGATTCTGGTTCAGCGGAGCGAGACCGAAGCCGACAGGATCACGTTCATCACCAGCGTCCCTGACGGATTTACCATCACCAGAGAAGGAGCTGGCGCATTCTGGCGAAGATTGGATGGCGATATCGGTGAGCATCGCAGCATCATCAGGATGCGCGCTCACGGCAGCGTTCAGCACGCGGCCCAGCAGTGCGCAATCACGCGCGCCGAGGCATTCAAAAGCGCTCCGGACAATGTCGCCAGCCCACTGGGGGCGAGCTTCCGACGCCACGCGCACGATTTGCGGAGCGGCGTTGCGGTACTTGCGCACGGCGGCGCAGACGGCGGAGAGCAGATCAGGCTTCGAAGCGTTCGCGATCGTCACGCCCTGGGGCAGATGCTCCTCGATCATACGAGTGGGGTTCATACGCTGCGCGTTCGCATCCGGCGCCGTCGCCGTCCATAGCGTAAGACCGAGAGCGACACCCATCACGACGACAGCGGTCGATCGTAAAAGTCGAGCGGTGAAATGCATTCCATTTGTTCCCGAGAGCATATTTTTCATAGAGGGCGATCCTGTTGTGGTTAAACGAACTTACGGTTTTTAAAGCGGACGACAGGATAAGGTCAACACAAATTGTAGCGGAATGAAAAAAAAGCGGGTGAAGGGAATCGAACCCTCGTCAGTAGCTTGGAAGGCTACAGCTTTACCATTAAGCTACACCCGCGTTCGCCGCGTAAACTGCCGTGCCGCGCCGCTGCTGCCAAGCTCTTTTTCCCGCGCCTCGCGCCCCACACCCTCGCACTTGCCTTCTCCACGCCCGGCGTTTAGCTACTGGCGCCTATGAAATTCCTCCTCCTCCCGCTCGTCGCGTTTGCGCTCCTCGCCCCCGCCGCCCGGGCCGATCTCACCATCGTCCAGAACGTCGAAGGCGCCGGACAGATCAACAAAATGACCATCCGGATCAAAGGCGACAAAGCCCGCGTCGACGCCTCGCCGCAGGTCTCCACCATCATCAATAGCCGGACCGGCGACATGCTGAACCTCATGCACGACCAAAAGCAATTCCTCCGCATCTCGGCCGACCAGGCCAAACAGGCCGCGCAGCTGGCTGTGCAGGCCGAGGCAAACAAGCAACCCGCCGAAAAGCCCCAGCTCAAGCCCACCGGCCGCAAACAAACCATCAACGGCTACGAAGCCGAAGAGTACATCGCCAAGGCGCCGGCCTTCACCGCCACCTACTGGATCTCCACCACCTACCCGCAAGGCGCCGAAATCGTGAAGCATCTCCAGGCCATGTCGCCCGACGCCTGGGGCGTCTCCGGTCAGGGTATGCCCGACTATCGCGATTTTCCGGGGCTGCCGCTCCGCTCCACCATCAGCTTCGGCGGCAACGAAATCACCAGCACCCTCACCTCCGTGAGCCAGGAGCCGCTCGGCGAGTCACTCTTTATGGCACCGCCGGAATGGACCGAAATGAAAATGCCCGACTTGGGCAGCATGCTCGGCGGCAAACCCGGGACTGTGAAACCGCAGGGCGCCAAGCCGGCCCCTTCCCCGAAGCGGTAGCTGCGCCCGCTCCCCGACGCGTGCTCCTCCTCGCTTCCGCTTCGCCCCGCCGCCGCGCCTTGCTCGAAACAGCGGGCATCCGTTTCAAAGTCATCCCGCCCCGCGCGGAGGAGAGCAGCAGCAGCTCGTTCACCATCCGCGAGCTCACCACCTGCAACGCCACGCGCAAGGCGCTCGAAGTCGCCCGCCGCTTTCCCGAGGCGGTGGTGCTCGGCGCCGACACCCTCGTCGCGCTGGACGGGCGGGTCATCGGCAAACCAGCTGACCTCGCCGAGGCCAAACGCATCCTGCAGCGCCTCAGCGGGCAAACGCACGAAGTCTGCACCGCCGTCTTCCTGTGCTCCCTCGCGCAGCGTCGCCAACACAGCTTCCACGTCACGTCGCAGGTGCAGTTCCGCTCGTTAGGCGCGCAGGAAATCGCCGCCTATCTCGCGAAGATCGACCCGCTCGACAAAGCCGGCGCCTACGCCGCGCAGGGACACGGCTCCGAAATCATGGAGGAAATCCGCGGCTCCTACACCAACGTTGTCGGTCTCCCGATGGACGAAACGCTCACCGCGTTACGCGATTTTGGGATCGGACCTGCCTGACGCAGCGTCTCACCTCGCCGGCTCGCTGCGGTAGGAGATCTCCAGCTTGTTTCCGTCCGGATCCTCGAAGAAGAACGCGTAATAGTCGGGCGTGTAATCCACCTGCAGCGCCGGCCCCTCCAGCACCTTCCCGCCGGCGCGCTTCACCACCTCGGCCACGCGATTCACCTCTTCACG
>JACCZQ010000418.1 GCA_013695905.1 Chthoniobacterales bacterium | reverse complement strand
TCTGCGGCCGCACCTCCTCGCGTTCCCATGGTCGGCAAGATCCTCATCCCGGAAATCAAAAACATGATCGAGGCGCGGAATTTCTCCGCGTTGCGGGAGCTGTTTGCTGATTGGCCGCCGGTCGATGTGGCGGAGGTGATCACCGACCTGGAGGACAACGATCGCGTGATCATCTTCCGGCTCCTGCCACACGACCTCGCCGCGGACGTTTTCGAGTATCTGGACGTCGATGCGCAACAGGAGCTGCTCCGCGGGATGGCGCACGAGCAGGTGGTCGGAATTCTCAACGAGATGTCGCCGGACGATCGCACGGCGCTGCTGGAGGAACTCCCGAGCGCTGCGGCGCGGCAGCTGATCCGCCTGCTCACGCCGGAGGAACGCCGCGTCGCGCAGGTGCTGCTCGGCTACCCTGAAGGAAGCGTCGGGCGAAGGATGACGCCGGATTTCATCGCGGTGCACTCGGATTGGACGATCCGGGAGGTGCTGGATTTCGTGCGCGAGAATGGCGAAGACTCAGAGACGCTGAACGTGATCTACGTGGTCGATGATCGCGGCAAGCTGCTCGACGATATCCGGATTCGCGAGATCCTGCTGCAGCCGCTCGATTCGAAAGTTTCCGAGCTGATGGATGAGAATTTCGTCCGTCTGAATGTGACGGATCCGGAGGCGGACGCGGTCAATGTGTTCCGGAAGTATGATCGGTCGGCGCTGCCAGTCACCGACACCAATGGCGTGCTGGTGGGGATCGTCACGATCGATGACATGCTTGACGTCGCGGAGGAGGAAGCGACGGAGGACATCCATAAATTCGGCGGGATGGAAGCGCTGGAGGAGCCGTACATCCGGCTGCCCGTCTCGACGGTGATCGCGAAGCGCGCCCCGTGGCTCGTGATTCTGCTTTTTGGCGAAATGCTCACCGCCACCGCGATGGCGCACTACGAGGAACACATCGCGAGCGCGGTGGTGCTGGCGGTGTTTCTGCCGCTCATCATCGCGAGCGGGGGAAACTCCGGCTCGCAGGCTTCGACGTTGATCATTCGCGCGATGGCGCTGGGGGAAGTGACGTTGCGCGACTGGTGGCGGGTGATGCGGCGGGAGTTTCAGGCGGGGATGGCGCTGGGGGCGATTCTGGGCTTCATCGGATTTCTGCGCATCGCCGTTTGGCAGGTGGTGGGGCAGCAGATGGGGCACGAGATGTACGGGGAACACTGGCGGCTGGTGGCGCTCACGATCGGGTTGTCGCTCACGGGGGTGGTGCTGTGGGGCTCGCTGGCAGGTTCGATGCTGCCGTTTTTGTTGCGGCGACTGGGCGCGGATCCGGCGACTTCGTCGGCGCCGTTTGTGGCGACGCTGGTGGATGTGACGGGAGTTATTATTTACTTCAGCCTCGCGGTGCTCATTATGCGCGGAACTCTGCTGTAGAAAATCAGTCGCCATGTTCTCGCTCCGCAAACTGCTCGGTAACGACCAGAAATTTTACGACCTGCTGGAGGCCAGCGCGCAGCAGGCGGATACCAGCGTGCATCACCTGGTGGCGCTGCTCACGAAGCTGGAGCAGCACGAGTCGCCGCAGAGCATCGAGGAATTCGTCAGCAGCCGGCGGAAGGATAAGCAGATCACGCAGGAGCTGACGGAGCAGCTTTGCAAGACGTTTATTACGCCGCTGGAGCGGGAGGATATCCAGGCGCTTTCCGTGGCGCTCTATAAAATCCCGAAGACGGTGGAGAAAATTGGCGAGCGGGTGCTGATCTGGCCCGGCAACTTTCGCGGCGCAAATTTTCAGCAGCACCTGAAGCTGCTCGACGACGCGGCGGAGACGGTGCTCGCGATGGTGAAAGATCTGCGCCACGGCACTGATTCGGCCACGGCGCGCGAACGAAACGCGCGGTTGCAAAGCATCGAAGGGGACGCCGATAAGCTGGAGCTGCAGCTGCTGCGCGATCTTTATACGGGCGATTATGACGCGAAGGAGATCATGTTTCTGCGCGATCTTTACTCGCTGCTCGAGAAGGTGATCGACCGCTGCCGCGATGCCGGGAATATCATCCTGGAAGTGGTGCTGAAGTATTCCTGAGGCGGACGAGGCGGCGGTATGTTGCTCTTCCTTTGCGTCGTGCTGGCCGCGATCGCTTTCGAATACATCAACGGCTTCCATGATGCCGCGAATGCGATCGCCACCGTCGTCTCCACAAAAGTCTTGACGCCGCGGCAGGCGATCGCGCTCGCGGCGTTTTTCAATTTAACCGGAGCGCTCTCCGGTACTGCGGTCGCTTCGACCATCGGCCAGGGCCTGGTGGAGCCGGCCGCGATCACGATGATGACGG
>JACCZQ010000409.1 GCA_013695905.1 Chthoniobacterales bacterium | reverse complement strand
CAGCTGGTCGAGCACCACCTGCTGCGAGGCATCGATCAAATCCCAGCCAATCGCAAACGGCACCCCACCCTGCTGGAGCGCATCGAGCAGGCGCGCCGCGGGATCGGAGCGGCTGGAGGAACCGGTTCGCTCCCGCGGGAAATAAAGCACCTCAGCGTTCTCCACCAGCGCGCCGTAATCGGTGGTGGCGGCGGGTTTCGGCATCCGCTCGAGCGAGGCGCGTTTCGGAAGCGGCGGCTTCCCCGGGAAGGAGGCGCAGCCCTGCAGCGCCACGGCACAGGCCACGAGCACGAGCGCGCCCCGCAGCGGCGCACGAAATCGAGTCCAGGTGGGCGATGGATCTATCATGAGCAGGTGGTGCCGTCTTTCTTTGCGGCAGGGGCGGCATCCGGCGGCGCGATCGACAGCACCAGCTGCCCCTCCGCCACGGTGGCGCCATGGACCGTCGCCTTCACCTGGAACTGCAGCAAGTCGCCGACGTGCGCGAGTTTCTCCGCCCGTAATTGAATCGGCTCCTCCGGCCGCGCCGCGCGGTGAAATTTCATCCCGCGGATCGCCGAGAGCAGAAAAAGCGGGCGCTCGCCCTCGGCAAATCCGGAAGCGGCGGCGATCCCGGCGGTCTGCGCGAGCGCTTCGGTGAGGAGCACACCCGGCACGAGCGGGTTGCCGGGGAAATGGCCGGCAAACGTCGGATCGTCCGCCGCGAAAACCGTGGCGCAATCGGCGACGCGCCCCGGCTCAATCCGAATCACCTCGCGCACAAAAACAAACGGCGCCCGATGCGGCAGGTGCTGGAGGTGCTCGGTGACACTCACCGTTACCCGTTGACGAAATACGAGAACTTCCAGCTGCCGCCCACCCGCCGAATGCCGGCGCGATAACCATCGTAATCGACTGCCTGGTTCGCGAATTGCGGTGGAGCCACCATGAAGTCGCCTTTCTGGACAAATTTCTCCGAGAGAATTCCCTCCAGCTCCGGCCAGAGCCCCCGCTCATCCCAATGCTGGAAAACGCCGTCGCCTTTCCGGTCGCCCTCCGGCGTGCTGCCCATGACGTAGGCGAAATCGGCCGTCATCATGGAGGCGAGGGCGTTCATGTCTCGCGCCTGGACGGCTTTCCGCAACCGGCCCACGAACGCCTGGAAATCGACATCGGGACTTTCGCGACCCAACTCCGGATCTTCCTTTTTCGCCTGCGCCGCCGCCTTCTCGCGCGCGCGCCGCTCGGGCGATTTACAACCGGCGATCGCCAGGCCCAGGAGCAACAGAAGAGAAACGAAGATTTTCATGGACGCCCCGTTTTACGCTGGTTTAGGGGCGGCATTCAAGAGTCGCGTTAATTCCCGGCGAGCTGCGCCTACTCGTGCGCGTGCCGGTGAGGAGTGGCTCCGCGTTGGCGCTGCCGCAGCGGGTGCAGCACAAAGAGGAAATACAGGGTGCTGAACAGATCCGCCCAGCTGCAGGGCGGGCTGGTGAGTTCTCCCGCCCCGCTGCGGAGCGCCGCAAAGACGTTCTCCGGGGTCAGCGCCGGCGGCCGCGGGATGCTGGTGTAGTGGGAGCCAAACGCGCTCAGCTGGTGGGCATCGGAAGTGGCGAGGAGCGGCTTGCCGAAACGCGCGGCGACCTCGCGCGCCGGGCGATTGCGATCGAAGAGGCCCTTATGAAAATGGCAGATCTCGATCGCGTCGAAGCAATCAATGTTCTCGACCAGTCTGCGGCCGCCAATCGACCCGCCCATCAGGTAAAATGGATGCGGCGCAAAGGTGAAAATCGTGGGGCCACGCCTCCTCCGCAGCGCGCGCACATCGTCGAAATCCTTCAGCTGCGCTGCTTCCTCGGCGGTGACATTTAGAAGCACAATATCGGCGCCGTGGAGCCGCATCTCCGCAGCGGACAGGAGGAGAATGCCCATCGACGCGGCGTCCTCGAAAACTTCGCGGCGCGAGAACACCGAGTCATGCAACGTGATTGCCAGCACCTCGATCCCGCACGCCTTCGCCCGCTCCAGCAGCTGGTGCGCAGAGTAATCCAGTGCATCCTTCTCATCATCCAGCGTGTGGATGTGCAGGTCGATTTTGATGGAATCAGATGGTGCCACTCACCGACAGACTACGCAGATTTCCTGCCAACTTCAGCCCTTCCTGCTGGTGAACCACAGTCCCGGCATTCCGCGACGAAATCCACAGGTGCAGTTCCCGCTGGTGCACGACTCGTCGTTGCTCCAACGTCGTGACACGTGCGAAACGTCTACCTCGAGCTGACAGAGCAGTTCAATGCCGGGAGCTTCCGCGCCATCATCAGTTCCGGGCAGGCGGTGGTGCTCCATCGGCTCGCCATCATGAGCAAGGATGGAGATTGGATTTTGCGCGAACACACGGAAGCCATCGAGCATGTGCTCAATGTGCTGGCGGAACATGGGGCGCGTTACCGCTTCGGAGCGCCGCTCGATGCGCGTTGGCTCGCCGGCGGCTGGAGCGCTCATCTTGAATTTCGCGAAGGAGAGTTGCGGGTTCGGACTGACTTTGTCACTCGTCCGGCCCGGATCGACCCGGCGAGACTCTCCAGATTTTGGGAAGACCTCAGTCCGCAACAGCCGGTGGTAGACCCTGTCGCGCTCGCTGAAATCAAGAAGACCAACCGCGAGAAGGACTACGTCGTTATCGGCGAGCTCGCGCGCCTGATGCGCGATCCGGCTGAGCAATTTCTCTACTCGCGCAGCGCGCGTGATCTTCTCGAGCTGGCGGCGAAACACGGCGAGCTGCTCCGCCAAATGATTCCGCAGCGGCCTTTGCTGACCGAAATTCACAACAGCCGGACTGCACTGGAAGCAGCGCTGGACGCCGAGCGGCGGATGCTCATGCGCGTGAACGAGGTGCGCCTTGCGAGCTACCGCCAGGCGGCGGAGCGGTGGGCCGCCGCCTGGCCCGCTTTCGAACAGGAGACGCGGGGTCTCCCGTTACAACAGGCGCACCGATTGATGGTGGAGCGCGCGGTGGAGTTTCTACCCTTCGCGCCGTAATTTCGCGGACTGAGCTATGGGGCCACGCGACGAATTTCTGAGCGAGGAAGACCTCGATCTCCGTAACCTCACCGACGAGGAGCTGATCGCATACTGGAACCTCTGGCTGCATCAGGCGCAGGCGACAAACGACCTCGACGAGCACACCTACAGTCACGGCGTCTTCGAAACAGCACCGCCTCTTCTGCCCGGGCCGCCACGCGAGCCGTAGGCGATCCGGTCGCCGGGGTGGCAGCGGCGGCGGCCGGGTGAAAGAGAGACTTGCGAGAGCCCGCTCCTTGCGGGAAACTTCAGGCCGCTACGGCGCACCTTGCTCGGGTGGTGAAATGGCAGACACGTACGTTTGAGGGGCGTATGCCGCAAGGCATGGGGGTTCAAGTCCCCCCCCGAGCACTTTCTAAAGTGGCTATATTCTGGCAGGCGACATCGACCGTCCGTCTCGACC
>JACCZQ010000407.1 GCA_013695905.1 Chthoniobacterales bacterium | reverse complement strand
CCTGCGGCTCTTCGTGGAGTTTGCGGCCCACGCCGTGGCCGACGAACTCGCGCTCCACATTGAATCGATTGGCGACAGCTTGAGCTTCGACCGTCGCGCAGACGTCGCCCAGCCGCACCCCTTCCGTCGCGACTTCGATGGCGCGACGCAAGGCATTCTCCGTCACCTGCATCAACTTCTCGGTCCGGCCGTCAATCATTCCCACCGCCACCGTCGTCGCAGTATCCCCGACCCAACCATCCTCGATAACACCGATGTCGAGCTTCACGATATCGCCGTATTGGATGCGGCGCTGACTCCCGATCCCGTGGACGATTTCTTCGTTAAGAGAAATGCAGATATTGCCGGGAAAAATGCGGTGCCCAAGCCGGTAGCCGAGAAAGGCGCTTTTCACGCCCGCTTCCTGCATGAGATCGGCAGCAGCCTGGTCCACTTCCTTCGTAGTAATACCGGGGCGGACGAGATCGCTGACCCGCTCCAGGATGGAACTCGCAGTGCGACAAGCCTGCCGCATCTTGTCGATCTCGCGCGCGCTCTTGATCGGGATCATGCCGCCTGCTCGATAAGACGCGAAATGTCGGCAAACACAGCTTCGCGGTCTCGATTTGCATCGATGCGGCGGAGGGTGCCGAGCTTCTCGTAGGACGTCGCCAGCGGCTGAGTCTTCGCTTTAAACTCGAGGAGCCGCTTCTTGAGGACCTCGGCGTCATCGTCGGTGCGGCGGGCCAGAGGGCCATCGCAATAAGGGCAAATCGGTCGCTCCGCGAAAACAGCGGCCGTGACGCTGGTGGTAAATCCGCACGCCTGGCACTGCAGCCGGCTGGAGATCCGCTCCACGACCGTTTCTTCGGAGATGTCGAGCCAGATGGCGAGGTCCAGTGGTGTCCGCAGACGAGTCAGGATCGTGCCCAGACTCTCCGCCTGAGGCATCGTGCGCGGGAAGCCGTCGAAGACAAACCCATGGGCCCCATGGAGGCGCAGCCAATCTTCAATGAGGCCGACGATGATGTGATCTGGCACCAGACCGCCGTGCTGCGTGATCTCCGCTGTCTCCAGGCCCAGCGGCGTGCCGAGATCTTTCTCGCGCCGCAGGATGGCTCCAGGCGACGTGACCGGAATGCCAAACTGCCGGGTGATCATCTCCGCCTGCGTTCCCTTTCCGGAACCGGGCGCGCCGAGGAGCACAAGTCGTCTTTTCACTCAGCGTCCGTAAACGAAGATTGCGACGCCGCCAATCACCAGCGCTGCGATGACCACATACAGCCAGATGAGCGTCGTCTGCGGTGCAGCTTCACCGCGGTTATAGGAAGCGCGATCGAAGCGGCCGCGGATACGGCCCTTGCGCAGGAAGCCGTCGTAATGCCGCTGAATGAGGTGCGTCTCGACCTGTCGCATCGTGTCGAGCATCACACCCACGATAATCAGCAAACTCGTGCCGCCGAAAAACTGCGCGGTAATCTGCGGGACGTTCAATCCCTGGCTGAGCAGACTCGGCAGCACCGCGATCAGCGTGAGGAAGATCGCACCGGCAAACGTCAGACGCGTCATGGTAAAATCGAGAAATTCTGAGGTCGGCTTGCCCGGACGGACGCCCGGGATGTAGCCGCCGTACTTCTTTAAGTCGTCCGCTATCTGGGAAGGCTGGAATTGCGTCGCCACCCAGAAGTAACTGAAGAAGAAGATGAGCATGGCAATGACCATGTAATGCGGCCAGCCGTGGGAAAGAGAGTCGGCGATTTGGCGGGCGGTGCGGCTGTTTGGGAAGGCCATGCCGACGATCGTGGTCGGGAACAGCAGCAGGGCCCAGGCGAAGATGATCGGCATCACACCCGCGTAATTCACTTTCAGCGGCATGAACTGCGTCTGGCCGCCATACATCTTCCGTCCCACGACGCGCTTGGCATATTGGACCGTAATCTTACGGACGCCTTGCGTGACCGTGATCACCGCCGCGATGACGATGAACAGGAAAGCGATCATCAACACCAGGATCGCCGGGTTGACCTGACTCCCGCCGCCGTCACCCGTAGGAACGAAGGTCTTCCAAGCCTGGGCGAGCGCCGCCGGCAGCTGCGCCACGATGCCAACTGTAATGATGATCGAGATACCGTTGCCGATACCTTTCTCGGTGATCTGATCGCCGAGCCACATCAGGAACAGCGTGCCCGCGGTCAGCGTGATCACAGTGATAATCCTGAAGCTGAGACCAACGTCGGCGACAAGCGGAATGCCCAATCGATTCACCGTGTCCACGATCCCTGGGAGCATCGTCTGGTAGGACTCCGGATGTTGGAAGGACAGTGCGAGCAGATACCCCTGCACCAGGCAGAGCACCACCGTCGCGTAGCGGGTGATCTGCATGATCTTCTGACGACCACCGTCTTCACGCGCCAGGCGTCCCAGTCGCGGGATGACCGCAGTCAGCAGCTGCATCATAATCGATGCGCTGATGTAGGGCATGATGCCGAGAGAGAAGATGGCGCAATTTTCGAGTGCGCCACCGCTGAAAAGATTGAAGAGCGCTGCGACACCGCCGCCCGAGCCGCGGTTGAGCGCATCACGGAACCATTCCTGCAACACCGCTGCGTTCACGCCTGGAGTGGTGATCGCGGCGCCGAGCCGCACGATCACGATCACCGCGAGGGTGAACAGAATCCGCCGCCGCAGCTCCGGAATCTTTACGCTATTGAGAAAGGCCGAAACCATCGACTACTAAGTCAGGGGAGCTAAGACGAGCTAGCTCTTCGCTGGCTTCTTCTTTGCTGGCTTCTTTTTCGCTGGCTTCTTTTTCGCAGCGGAGGCTTTCTTCGCGCTCTTCTTCGCTGCAGGAGCAGCGTCGCCTGCTGGTGCTGTTTTCTCTTCGGTCGCGAAGCGAGGGCCGTTGATTTTCTTCGACTCGCGCAAGGTGACCGTGCCGCCGGCGTCTTCGATCTTCTGGCGGGCGGAGGCGCTGACTTTGTCGGCTTCGATCGTGAAACTGTGCTTCAGCTCGCCGTCGCCGAGGATTTTCAAGCCGGCCACGTTACCGCGGATCATCTTTGATTCGCGCAGCAGCTGCTCGTTAATGGTCGTGCCGGCGGTAAATACGTTCAGGTCATCGAGATTCACGATGGCCCACGTCTTGTGGAAAGCGGCGTTGTTGAATCCGCGCTTTGGCAGGCGCCGGATGAGCGGCATCTGACCGCCTTCGAAACCGAGCCGAATGCTGCCGCCGGAGCGCGCCTTCTGGCCTTTGTGGCCTTTGCCGCTCGTTTTGCCGTGACCGGAGCTTTCGCCGATGCCGACTCGCTTCACGCGGTGCTTGGCACCGGGGCGAGGCTTCAGATTGTGCAACCGCATCATGACTGCTCAACCTTTCCATCAGTGCCGCCGCCGTTGCTGCGCACTGGAATTCCGCGGGTTTTCAAAATTTCATCGCGTCGGCGCAAAGCACGCAGCGCTTCCATGGTGGCTTTCACCACATTCGAGTGGTTGCTCGAGCCGAGCGACTTCGCGAGCACATCCTTGATCCCGGCCGCTTCCACGACGGCACGCACACCACCACCCGCGATGACGCCCGTTCCAGGCGACGCAGGCCGCAGGAGCACGCGACCACCACCGAACTCGCCGATCGTCTCATGCGGGATGGTGTTCTCGTGCAGCGACATCTTCTCCATGCCTTTGCGAGCTGCCTCGGAAGCCTTGCGGATCGCCTCGGCGACTTCGTTCGCCTTTCCAAAACCGACACCAACTTTGCCATCGTGATCGCCCGCGACGATCAGAGCACTGAAGCTGAAACGCCGGCCGCCTTTCACGACCTTCGCGCATCGATTGATGAACACGACCTTTTCGGTCGTGTCTCCTCTCGCTGCCGAACTTCTATCTGTTTGACGTTCCTGACGTCTGCCGCCGCCTTGATGTTGTGCCATGACTTTCTAAAATTTGAGACCGCCCTCCCGGGCCGCGTCTGCGAGCGCTTTCACTTTACCGTGGTAAATCGCACCACCGCGATCGAAGACGACTTTGTCCACGTTCTTCGCCAGGAGCCGCTCTGCCACCGTTTTGCCGACAGTTACAGCTGAAGCGATGTTCGCCGCTGGCTTGCTGACCAGCCCGTCCTCCGTCGTGCCCGCGGCTGCGAGTGTCCTGCCGGCCTCGTCATCGATGACCTGTGCGTAAACGTGCTTCCCTGAAAAATGCACTGCGAGACGCGGACGCTCCGCAGTGCCGCTCACCCGTTTGCGGATCCGCTTGTGAATGCGATCCCTGATCTGTTTGCGATCGGTCTTCATACTACTGAACAGTCTTGCCTTCCTTACGGCGGATCACTTCACCCGCGTAACGCACGCCCTTGCCTTTATAAGGCTCCGGCGGGTAGTAACGGCGAATGTCCGCTGCGACTTGCCCGACGACCTTCTTGTCAATTCCCGCGATGCTGATTTTCGTGTTCTCCGTCACGGTGACTTTGATGTCTTTTGGAATCGAGAACAGAATCGGATGAGAAAATCCGAGGCTGAGATTTAGCACCTGCCCCTGCACGGCCGCTTTGAAACCGACGCCTTCGATGATGAGATCCTTCGTGAATCCGGCGCTGACGCCTTCCACCATGTTGCTGACCAGACTGCGTGAGAGCCCGTGCAACGCTTTCACGCTGCGCGTTTCGGCGCTACGCACGAGCGAGATGCGGTTGTCGGCTACGTTCGCCTTGATTTCACGCGGCAATGTCCAGTTCAGCT
>JACCZQ010000396.1 GCA_013695905.1 Chthoniobacterales bacterium | reverse complement strand
GGTGAAGGCCGGGATCTGACTCGCCGGGACGCGCAGGCGGTGATCGGCCATCGCACCGGTGAGCGAGTAGCGATTCTCCACCACGTAGAGGCGGTTCATCGTGTCCTTCGCGGCGGCGACACGGCGGCGGGCGGCGAAGGCGCGGGCCCCGGCGACATCACCCTCGCCACAATCCAGAAAGTCGCTGTCGAGCGCCACCACCACATCGGCGCGGTCAAAACGCGGCACGAGGCGGCTGTTATCGCCGAAGCTCATCTGCGTGGCAAAGTTCTGCGCCTCCGTCATGAGCGGCTCGTAGGAACACCAGCGCATCCGCGGGTAACGGCGCTCCAGCTCCGTGCGGAGCCGCTCGCGTGTCGGCGAGTGAGTTTCCTCGACGACGAACGCGAGACCGGCACCGCCTTCCGCTTCCAGCCGCGGGCGCAGCTCAGCGAGGTACTTCTCAAATGCCGCGCGGTCGCTGGTTTTGCCTTTATGAATGTAACGCTTCGAGCGAACGGGATCGTAAAGATCGAGAATCGACGCCTGCGCAAAAGCATCCGTCGCCCCGCCGCTGGCCGGGTGGAGCGGATTGCCTTCGATTTTAATCGGGCGGCCATCGACGGTGGCGACGACGAGCGGGAGCGCACCGGTGCGGCGCGGCATCGCGGTGGCGTAGTAGAGCGCCTTCCCGGGGATGGTCCACTCCACGCTCTTCGAGAACGGCAGGATGTGGTACTCGGGCCGGCGGCAGCTGCTCAACCCTCCCAGACCAGCCAGCGCCATCGAAGCGCCCATCAATTTCAGAAAGCTGCGGCGCGAAACTTCGTCGCCTTCCAGCTGAGCCGCACCGGCGGGGAACTCGCGCTCGAGCCACTCCCGAAATTCAGGGGTGTCGTCCAGCTCACCCGGGCTGCGCCAGTAACGCTTCCCGGTGGCCGATTCTGGCGGATGTTCGAAGACGCGTTTCATTTTAGCGGTGGCACCCCTGGCAATTCAATGGCGGCTGGATATTCCACCGCTCCTTTAATGTCTGGCCGATCTCCTCCTGCGTCAGCTCCTGCTTCTGCGACCAATCGCCTTTCGCATCTTTCGGCTGACCAAATTTCGCGACGAACTCCGCCGGCTTCACATCCTTCGGCGTCCAGTTGAGATTGTAAACTTCCTCGACGGGGCGGAGATGATTCTCGGGGGCGCGATGGCACTCGAGACACCACGCCATGCTGTGCGGTTTGTCGTGCCGCACCACTTCCATTTGATTCACCTGCCCGTGACAACTGGCGCAGCTGATGCCGCGATTCACGTGCGCGGCGTGATTGTAATAAACGTAATCCGGCGAGCGATGAATCCAGACCCACGGAATCGGCATCCCCGTTTTCCAGCTGGCGCGCACCGGCTCCAGCTTCGGATTGTCCTTCTGCACCTGCGTGTGGCAGGCCATGCAAGTCTGCGTCGGCGGGATGTTCGAATGCGCCGCCACATCGACGAAAGTGTGACAATAACGACAATCCATCCCGAGCTGCTGCACGTGGAGCTCGTGCGAGAACGGCACCGGCTGGATCGGTTCGTAGCCGACGCGGGAATATTTCGGCGTCACATAATACCACGTCGCCGCCGTCACGCCGGTCGCGGTGACGAGGAGGATGACCAGGAGCTTCAGCGGAAGCCAATTCGTCCAGCGTGGAAAAAAGTTCGCCATACAGGACTTAGCGAACCGCCAGTTTCGGGAGTGGCCGCTGCCACTCTACAAACGCGGAGACGGTGCAGATAGGATGTGCCTGCTGGTGAGTTTGAGGTTGGTAATTTTCGCGCAGAGCAGCCACAGGTGCGCCAAGTCTATAAATCGACTTTGGCTTGGCAAAAGAAAAGTTATGCGCCCCGCGATTCATTCCCTGTTTGCAATGCTGCCGACCCACGGCGGTGCGGGACAAGCAGAATTTTATCACGTCAAATCCGCTCCAGAGCGTCAAGCGAAACGCGCCTCTGTTTCGCACGCGCGGCGCGAGAGTGCGCGCGCTTCTTCTCTTCTGATGCGATAGAATCGGTGATGCACAAAACGGAACCAGCGCCCGCGCGGAACATGCGATGGTGGATGATGCGGCTGCTGCTCTTCACCACCCTGCTCATCGCGGTGCCGGCGACGCTGCTGTTTCTGCAGCAGCACTCGATGATTTATTATGCGCGGCGTTATCCCGCCGGCTTCGAGGAGCGACTCACCCCCGGCACCATTCAGCTGCCATACACCACGCTCGCCGGTGAACAGATGGCGTTCTACGTGCCGCCGCGTTCCGGTGCTGCCGTTCCCGAGCAGCTCTGGGTGGCGTTCTCCGGGAACGCGTCGCTCGCGCTTGATTGGATGTTCCTCGTCGACGCGCAGCCTAACGACAACGCCGCGTTTCTGCTCGTCGATTATCCCGGCTACGGACGGAATGCGGGCAAGGCCGGAATCGCCCCCACTCGCGCCACCGCCGACGCGGCGCTGGAAAAACTCGCCGAGCAGCTGAACGTGGAAACCGAAGTGCTGGCGCAGCGCGTCTCGGTGCTTGGTATCTCGTTAGGCGCAGCGGCCGCCTTGGAATTTGCGGCCGGTCATCCGGTGCAGCGAGCTGTGCTGATCGCACCGTTCACCAGCCTGCGCGACATGGCGGCGCGACTCTTCACCCGTCCCGCCGCGCTGCTCCTCCTGGAGAACTATGACAATCGCGCGCGTCTCCGTGAATTAGCGGAGCGGCGGAATCCGCCGCGCATCGCCATTTTTCATGGCACCGCCGACACATTGATCCCGGCGACGATGGGCCGCGAGCTGGCGGAAACTTTCCCGCAGCTGGTGGAGTTTTTCCCGATCGAACGCGCCACCCATGACACCATCGTCGGCGACGCGATGGAGCCAATGTTGCAGTGGATGAGCCGGTGACCGTCGCCAGAGCAGCCTCTGGGGAGCGCACGCTGCAAGCCGTGCACCCCCAAAGGCAGCAGCTGCAGCACCGCTCGTTAGGCGTTCGTTAGGCGTTCGTTAGGCGCTCCCCATTATCACTCGCCATGCGGCTACGGCACGAAGCTTCCCGACGCTGCTTTCACCAGCGAGATATCGGAGGCGCTAATCGAGCCGTCGGCATTCAAGTCCGCGCGGAAGTTCTCCGCGCTCGCCGCATGGCCTGATTGCGATTTCGTCTGGCTGATGTCGGTGGCATTGACGGCCTTGTTCCCGTTGGTGTCGCCGGCCAGGACATTCATGCTTACCGACGCAGTCGGCAGCACCTGCGCAAAACCGTCTTTGACGTTGCTCAAGCTGACCGTGATCTGCTGCGCATTCGGAACGCCGGAGAGGTTCACCGTCATCGTCTTGCCGCTGAATGTCGGCACGCCGGAGATATTCCCGGCGCTGACGCTGGCGTCGGCTTCGGTGACCGCATTATTGAAGCTGATCACGATGGTGTGAAGGCCAGCGCTGTTGACGCTGCGGCATTCCACGCCGGGATCTCCGGTGAGCGGCAGCTCCACATCGAAATCGCCCGCCGCTCCATGCGTCTTGCGCGCGACGGCGCTCGCCATCTCCAGCGGATCGACGCAGATGCCAGGGACGCGCAATTCCGACGAAAACCTTACTCGAGGCCCATCCGCTGCAAGAGGGAAGCGAAGCGCGGGTCGGAACGAATCTCATCCCACTTCGGGTCCACCTTTAGAAAACTCAAGCGGATGTCCCGGCCCGCGAGCGCCTTCTCCAGCCAGGCGAAACATTCATCGCGCTCACCCAGGCCGAGGTAAACGCCGGCGATCGAGTAGGCTGGCGTGTAGCGCTGCCCGGCGCGTTCCAGCAACTCCTGCAGAGTCCCGCGCGCCCGCGCGGTTTCCCCGGAGATGGCGGCGACGTAACCGGTCATGGCGACGGCCTCCGAGTTCCCAAAGGAGAACTCTTCCGCTTTGCTGAACTCCGCGAGCGCATCCGCATATTTTTTTTTCTCGACCAGAACCTTGCCGAGAAAAAGGCGAGCGATCCAAAACCGCGGCTCCAACTCCACCGTCTTGCGGAGCCGCGCTTCGGCCTCTTCGTTGCGTCGCGCGTAGTAAAGAGTCGAGCCTTCGAGCAGATTGACGATGAGCGAGACGGGCTCGACCTCGCGGCCCCGCTGCGCTTGCGCGAGCGCTTCCTCGAACCGGCCGAGATCGCAAAGAACATTCGCGTAGGCGGAGTGGGCCAGGCCGGAATTTGGATCGAGCGCGATCGCGAGCTTCGCCTCCCGTTCCGCGCCCGCCCAGTCCCAATCATACCAGGCGTGAATAAACGCCAGGGAGGTGTGCGGATCGGCCAGCGAATCATCCAGCGCGATCGCCTTTTGTGCCGCCGCCTTCGCTTGCGGAATCACATCGCCCGGCGGCGCGTCGCTCGTGGGCGCGAGCGCGCGATAGGAGTCGGCCAGCCCCGCATAGGCCAGCGCGTATTGCGGATCGAGCGCGATCGCCTGGCGGAAAAAGCCGATCGCCTTCGTCAACTCCGGCGGCGTCAATTTCGCCCAATGGTAACGCCCGGTCATGTAAAGCTGATACGCGCCCACGTTTTGCGTTTCGCGTTTCGCCAGCCGCTCCTTTTCTTCGCCGCTCAGGCTGAGCGCGAGCGCATCCGCCACCTTCCGCGCGATCGCTTCCTGCACGCTGAAAACGTCGGTAAATTTCTCGTCAAAGGTTCCCGCCCAGAGCGACGCGCCATCCACGACCTTAATCAGACGCGCGGTCACGCGAATGTGATCGCCCGACTTTTGCACATTTCCTTCAAGCACGGAACCCACCCCCAACGCGCGGCCCGCCGCCAGCGGGTCCTGTTCGAGGCCGCCATATTTCCGCACCGAAGTGAGCGAGGTGACGATGATCTCCCGGCTGCTACTGAGCTTCGCGATCAAAGTGTCGGCCATCCCGATCTCGAGCACCTGATCACGATCTCCGGCGGCGAGCGGCTTGAAGGGCAGAACTGCGATGCGTTTTCCTGCGGCGGCTGGTTCCGGCTGCGGCGTGGCGGCGGGCGAGGACATCTCGCTGCCAGTGAGCGCCGCGCGCCTGGTGTTTTGCTTTTGCAAAAACCAAACCACGCCAGCAACCGCCAGCGCCGCCAAAATTATCCCGGCCGCGAGCGGCGCCCGCCCACGGGAGGGAGCGGTTCGCGCCGGCTCGGCCAACCGCACCTGCACCTTCGTCGGCACCGCCGGATTCCCCACCTCGCTGGTGTAGAGATTCGCGATCGAAATCCGCAACCCATGCTTCACCTCGCACTCCCCCAGATCGTGCAGGAGTGGCTGCCAATGCCGGTATTGCGCCAGATCGTCCGCCACGCGTTTCGAGAGCAGGATGTGCCCGGCGTCGCCGCAATCCATCACCCGTTGCGCGAGATTAATCCCGGCGCCCGCGATGTTGGCGCGTTCGTTCATATCCACAATCTCGTTCACCGGCCCGCTATGGATTCCCATTCGCACCGGCACCTCCGGATGCACTTGGAGCGCCCGGCTGATCTCGATCGCGCAATGCGCTGGCGCCTCCGGGCTATTGCGAAACACCAGCGCTGCGCCGTCGCCGCTCGGCAATCGAATCAATTGGCCGCTGGCTTCCGCGGCTCGCACCTGCTCCGTGCCGCGCACCACGTCGTTCAACCGGCGAAGCACCTCGCTTTGCTCGTTGATGAGCAACTTCGAGTACCCCACGATGTCGATGAAAAGAACGTGGCCGATTTCCAACGGGAGATTCGGCGTGGAATCAGCAGCCATAAAAGCGATGCGGTTGCCCGTTAGGTGCGACGGACCATCGCGTTCGTCCACCTCTTTCTCGAATCACCGCGCGAAGCGCGATCGCCACCGCCGTCGCCTGAACGAGTTCAATCGCGCGGCTGAGGTGGCACCGGGACGGCGATCTGGTGCTTGGCGGCGAAATCAATCGCCCTCGAATAACCGGCATCCGCATGCCGGATCAACGCCCATTCCGGGATCGCTCGTCAGCACCCGTTCCAACCGGCGCTTGGCGTTCTCGCTGCCGTCCGCCGCCACGACCATGCCCGCGTGTTGCGAATAGCCAATGCCGACACCGCCGCCGTTATGTATCGAAATCCACGACGCGCCCGCAGCGGTGTTGACCAGCGCATTCAGCAAAGCCCAATCGGCAATCGCATCACTGCCATCGAGCATGCCTTCCGTTTCGCGGTAGGGCGAAGCCACCGAGCCGGTATCGAGATGATCGCGGCCAATCACGATCGGCGCCTTCACCTCGCCGCGTTTTACCAGATGTGCAGATCACATTGCACAACGTGAACGACGGCGCCCGCACTGGTGCTGTCAGCGGTGCCTTCTCCGCGTTGCAGGGCGACGTGAATGGCTGCGGCACCGTCACCGCCTCCGATGTGGCGCAGGTCAAATCCCGTGCGGGCGAGGCGGCGGACGAAACAAACTTCCGCGCGGACGTCGTCCCGAACGGCTCCATCAACGCCTCCGATGTCGGCCTGGTGAAATCCCAATCCGGCAGCAGCCTAACGACCAATCCCACGCGGACTGACGCAAACCGCTAGAAGCCGCTTACTCTTGCCGCGTTTCGCTTCCGCCTAGGAGCCTGTCGGACTTTGGCATTTTGGGTCGAAAATCGCTCGTTTTTCGACCTTTTTGACCATCAAAACTACCTCGCCAAAAAACAAAACGATTTA